>NZ_NBCN01000036.1:0-46668 GCF_002099185.1 Streptomyces sp. CB03238
CCTGCCCGTCCCCGCCTCCCGCTCCCGATCCCGCCCCTGCCCCCTGCTCAGCCCCCACCCCCAGCCCCACTCCCACCCCCTGACAGCACCTCACCGAGGTCGTAGGAGACGGGCTCCTCCAACTGCCCGTACCCGCAGCTCTCCGGCGTACGGTCCGGCCGCCACCGGCGGAACTGGGCCGTGTGCCGGAACCGGGTGCCCTCCATGTGGTCGTACCCGACCTCGCACACCCGCTCGGGCCGCAGCGCCACCCAGGACAGGTCCTTCTTGCCGGACCAGCGGCTCGGCGCCCCGGGCAGCCGGGCGGTCTCGTGCGCGGCCTCGTCCGTCCAGGCCGCCCACGGGTGCTCGTCGGGCGGGTCCATGCGCAGCGGCTCCAGCTCGTCGACCAGTTCCGCGCGCCGTTTCTCGGTGAACGCCGCGCAGACGCCGACGTGCTGGAGGGTGCCCTGGTCGTCGTACAGGCCGAGCAGCAGGGAGCCGACGACCGGGCCGCTCTTGTGGAAGCGGTAGCCGGCCACGACGACGTCGGCGGTCCGCTCGTGCTTGATCTTGTACATGAGCCGGGCGTCGGGCCGGTAGGGCAGGTTCAGGGGCTTGGCGATCACGCCGTCGAGCCCTGCGCCCTCGTACTGGTCGAACCAGCCCCGCGCCACCTCGATGTCCGTCGTGGACGGCGCCAGGTGGACGGGGGCGTCGACACCGTGCAGGGCCTCCTCCAGCACCGCCCGGCGCTCGACGAGAGGCGTGTCCATGAGCGACTCGTCACCGAGGGCCAGCAGGTCGAAGGCGATGAACCGCGCCGGGGTCCGCTCCGACAGCATCTTCACCCGGGACGCGGCAGGGTGGATGCGCTCGGTGAGCTTGTCGAAGTCCAGCCGCCCTTCGTGGGCGATCACGATCTCGCCGTCCACGACACAGCGCTCCGGCAGCCGGGGCGGCAGGGCGGTGACCAGCTCGGGGAAGTACCGGGTCAGCGGCTTTCCGGTGCGGCTGCCGATCACCAGCTCGGGCCCGTCCCGGTGGACGATCGCCCGGAAGCCGTCCCATTTGGCCTCGTACTGCATGCCGGGCGGGATCCTCTTCACGGACTTGGCCAGCATCGGCTTCACGGGCGGCATCACCGGCAGGTCCATGGCTCGATTCTGCCCGACCGCATCTGGATATGCCCGATATGCGAGCTCTATCCGGGCGTCCTACTGTGGCGCCTATGGCAAACGCGGTGGAGCTGGAGGCCGGCGGGCGGACCGTACGCCTGTCCAACCCGGACAAGGTCTACTTCCCGGAGCGCGGCTTCACGAAGCTGGACGTGGCGCGCTACTTCCTCGCCGTACGCGAGGGCATCACGCGTGCCCTGCGCGACCGCCCGACCACCCTGGAGCGCTTCGTCGACGGCGTGGAGGGCGAGTCCTTCTTCCAGAAGCGCGCGCCCAAGAACCTCCCCGACTGGATCCCCACCGCCCACATCTCCTTCCCCAGCGGACGCTTCGCCGACGAGATCCGCCCCACCGAGATCGCCGCCGTCATCTGGGCCGCCAACCTCGGCACGCTCACCTTCCACCCCTGGCCGGTACGCGGCGACCGCACCGACCACCCCGACGAGCTGCGCATCGACCTGGACCCGCAGCCCGGCACCGGCTTCGCCGAGGCGGTGGCCGCCGCGCACGAGCTGCACGCCCTGCTCGACGAGCACGGACTGCGCGGCTGGCCGAAGACCTCTGGCGGGCGTGGCATCCACGTCTACGTACCGATCGAACCGCGCTGGGACTTCACCCGTGTGCGCCGCGCCGCCATCGCCGTGGGCCGAGAGCTGGAACGGCGCATGCCCGGCCGGGTCACCACCGCGTGGTGGAAGGAGGAGCGCGGCGAGAAGATCTTCGTCGACTACAACCAGACGGCCCGTGACCGGACCATCGCCTCCGCCTACTCGATCCGCCCCAAGCCGCACGCCCCGGTGTCCGCCCCGCTCCGGTGGGACGAACTGGACGATGTCGACCCCCGCGACTTCGACCTGGCGACCATGCCCGTGCGGTACGCCGACTACGGCGACATCCACGCGGACATGGACGACCACGCCTTCTCGCTGGACAGCCTGCTGGAGATGGCCGCCAAGGACGAGCGCGACCACGGCCTGGCGGACCTGCCGTACCCGCCGGACTACCCCAAGATGCCGGGTGAGCCCAAGCGGGTACAGCCGAGCCGCGCCAAGAAGAGCGACTAGCCGGTCACAGCTCCTTGATCCGGATGTCGCGGTACGAGATCACATCCGTCGTGCCGTGGACCTGGAGTCCTATGTAGCCGGTGGCGTACCGCCGGCCGTCGGTGCCCGGGTCGCCGTCGCGCGGCGGGAAGAACTCCTGGCCGGCGTTGTTGTCGAACTCGTTGATCAGGACACCGTTGCGGAAGACCGAGTAGTGCTGGCCCTCCACCCGGATCTCGTAGTCGTTCCAGGTGCCCTTCGGGGTGACGCCCGCGCCGCCGAGCCCCACCCGGTCGAACCCGTAGACCGAGCCCGTCTTGTACATGTCGCCGTCCGGCCGGTCCAGCACCTGGACCTCGTGCCCGAACTTGATGGCGACCCACTCCGGCCGAGGCTCCTCCGGGTGGTTGTGGACGTTCGGGAAACGGACGAAGACACCGGAGTTGGCGTTGCCGGTGCCCGGGGCGTCGTCGCGCCACTGGAGCTTCAGCGAGAAGTTTCCGTACTGCCGCTGCGGGAACCACAGCATGCCCATGCCCGGGACCGTGGTGCTGCTGGTCATCGAGCCGTCGCCGTTGAGCGCGAACTTCCCGCCGCCCACGTGTTGCCACCTGGCGAAGGTCTCCGCCGAGCCGTCGAACAGTGTGCGGTAGCCGGTGGTCTGGCCCGGTTTGCCGATCCCTGACTCCTTGGCCGCGCGGTAGATCGTCCGGTGCTCGCGGGCGTCGATGACCCCCTCGGCGAGCAGCGTGTCGAGCACCGCGTCCACGTGCTTGAGGAACAGCGCGTGCGACGACCAGTCCTTCTCGTCCTCGATCAGCTCGTTGATGGTGCACCGGCCGCGCGTCATCCGGTTCGGTACGCCGCTGTCGACCGTGCCCACGATGACGGTGAGCCGCTCGTCGTACTCCGGGCAGTTGGGCGCCGGTACGCCGCCACCCTCCGCGACGTTGAAGGCGACCTGCTTGGCGGCCGAGGTGTTGCCGGCCTTGTCGGTGGCCCGGTGCAGCACCGTGTGGTAGCCCACCCGGTCCACCACGACCGGTGCCGTGTACGCCAGGTACGGCCCGCCGTCCAGGGAGTACTCCACCTTGTCGACGCCGGAGCCGCCGGTGTCGGTCGCCGTGACCGTCACGGTGGCGCTGGTGATGAAGGCCCCGTCGGAGTTCTTGCTCCCGGTCACCGTGGCCGTCGTCTCGGGCGGGTTCGTGTCCTCGGCGGGCGGGGCGACGACCGTGAACCGCACCGACTTCTCCGCCGCCACGTTCCCGGCCCGGTCCGTGGCCCGGTAGCGGACCGTGTGGGTGCCCGCCTGGTGCACCATCACCGGGGCGGTGTAGGTCTGCCAGGCACCGTCGGCCCCGATCGCGTACTCGATGGTGTTGACGCCCGAGCCGGTGTCGGACGCGGTGACGGTGACCGTCGCCATGTCCAGGTACTGGCCCTGGTCGTTCTTCTCACCACTGACGGTCGCCGACGTCTCCGGCGGGGTCCTGTCGTCCGTCGGCGGGGCGACGACGGTGAAGTCGACCGCCTTCTCGGCGGAGGTGTTGCCCGCCTTGTCGGTGGCTCGGTAGCGGATCCGGTGGGTGCCCACCTCGTGGACCATCACCGGCGCGGTGTACGCCTGCCAGGCGCCGTCCGCCCCGACCGCGTACTCGATCCGGTCCACGCCCGAGCCGCCGGTGTCGGTCGCCGAGACCGTGACGTTGGCGTGGCCGATGTACGCGCCGTCGGCGTTCCGCTCGCCCTCGACCTTCGCCGAGGTCTCCGGCGCCGTGGTGTCCTCGCCGCCGCCGGCCTCCGTCACGGTGAGGATGCCCTGCATCGCACCGTGGCCCGGGATGGTGCAGTAGAACCGGTACCGCCCGGGCGTCAGGGTGACCTGCGCGGTGTGCTTGCCGCCCTGGTCGTCGTTGGGGTTGGCCAGGATGTTCAGCTGGACGTCGTTGTTGTACTCCGGGTCCGAGACGTCGAACGTCAGGGTGTGCGGCATGCCGGTGGTGTTCCCGGTGGCCGTGCTGTTCTCGAAGACGATCGTCGTCGGCCCCGCCACCGCGGTGGTCGGGAAGGTCAGATAGCGCTCGATGGGGTCACCGGCGGTCCAGGTCAGCACCTGCTCCGCCGCGGCCGCCGGTCCTGCCGCCGGACCGTTGTCGGGTCGCCCGTATGCGGCGGTCGACGTCAGCCCCAGAACCATCAGCAGGGACCCGAGCAGGGCGGTCCAGATCCGTGGAGAACGTCTCACTGTGCGGCCGCCTTCCTCGCGAGAGCGTCGGCGGCGGGCGTCGGCTCGCCACCCTTGTACGTCACCCGCCACAGCGCGGACTTGGCGTCGGAGGTGAAGAAGCCGCGCCCGTAGTCCAGGACGTACAGCGAGCCGTCCGGCGCGAACTTCCAGTCCATCAGGTTGCGGATGCCGTTCGCTCCGACCGGGATGATCTTCTTCAGGGACTCGGCGTGCACCGGCAGTCCGCCCTTGCCGACCGTCCTCGGGTCCATCAGTACGGCGTGCCGCGGCTGGTCGCCGTCGTAGAAGTCGCCGACGAACCACTTGCCGTCCCAGTACGCCGGCCACTTCACCGTGCTGTCGCTCGTCGCGTCGTGCCGGTACACCGGGCCGTTCATGGTCGCCTGGCCGCCGCCCTTGAGCCACGGCAACAGCAGCTTCTGCTCCTCCGTCTTGTAGCTGGGCACACCGGCCGCGTTCCTCGGGAAGTCCGGGCCGCCGCCCTGCGGCGCGTACCAGATGGTGTTCGGCGTAACCGGTGGCAGGTTCACCAGGCCGTCGTTGTTCGGCGACTCGTTCTTCGGCCTGGCGCAGTCGTACCAGCCGAGCGGTTTGCTCGGATCCGGCAGGTTGCGGTCCCGGTACGGCTGGTTGTTGCCCATGCAGTACGGCCAGCCGTGGTTGCCCGCCTTGGTGATCGCGGCGAACGTGTCGTACTTCGCCGGACCCCATGTGGTCGACGGAGCACCGGCGTCGGGGCCGACCCACCCCGCGTAGAGGATGTCGGTCTGCTTGTCGACGAAGATCCGGGCCGGGTTGCGCACGCCCATCACATAGATCTCGCCGCGCGTCTTGCCGCCCCCTTCGTCCGGCTCCTCGCCGGTGAAGAGGTTGCCCTCGGGGATCGTGTACGTCCCGTCGTCCTCCGGGTGGATGCGGAGGATCTTGCCGTTGAGGTTGTTGGTGTTGCCCGAGGTGCGGCGCGCGTCGGCGAACGACACGCCCTTGAAGTCCGGCTCCGGGTTGTTGCCCGAGTACCCCGAGCTGAAGCCGCTGGAGTTGTTGTCACCGGTGGCGATGTACAGGTTCTCCTTGGAGTCCCAGGCCATGCCGCCGCCCGCGTGACAGCAACTGTGGATCTGTACCGGCCACTTCAGCAGCACCTTCTCGCTCGCCAGGTCCAGCTTGTCGGTGGCGAGGTCGAGGGTGAAACGGGAGACGTACCGCTCCGCCATGTGCGTGTCGCGGTTGATCCGCGAGTGCGGTGTGTAGTGCAGGTACACCCAGCCGTTGGACAGGAAGTCCGGGTCCAGCTCGATGCCGAGGAGACCCTCCTCGTTCTTGATCAGCTCGTCGCCGCCGCCCTTGTTCCCGAAGACCGTCAGCGCGCCCGCGAGCCGCACCTTCCTGGTCTTCGGGTCGTAGACGTGGATCTCGCCCTTGCCCTTGCCGATGCCGGGGTCGTTCCAGTCCGTGACCACGGGCTGGGAGGAGTCCGCGCCGCCGCGCCCGATGTAGAGGATGCGGCCGTCGGGGGCGGCGACCAGGCCGTGTGGCTCACCGATCTGGTCGTTCTGCCCCGGCTGGTTGGGCTGGGTGACCCGCTCGGCGGCATAGTGGGCGTCGATGGTGGCCTTGCAGTCGGCGCGGGACAGCCGGGTGGTCCACAGCAGGGCGCCGCGCAGATGGTCGCGGAAGTCGGTTTCGGCGAACGACTCGACCGTACCGCCCATGCCCGTGTAGAAGGACCGGCCACCGTCGTAGTCACGGCACCAGGAGACCGGATGGTCCCAGCCGTTGGCGCTCGCGCCCGGCGTGTAGGTGTTCTCCTTGACCCGTGCCACCGTGTGCACGGTGCCCGACGGGTTGACCGTCCAGTTGAGCCACTGGTCGGGGCGCTTCCAGTGCAGCGGAAGCTGCTTGGTGGCCGGATGCTGCCGGTCGCCCACCTCCACGGTGGCACGCTGGACGGCGGTGGGGCTGTTCGCGGCGGGCCGGGCGCCGACCAGACCGGTGAACCAGTCCGAATACGGCTCGGTGCGCGCGGCGTTGTGGATGCCGAGGAAGCCGCCGCCGGCCTCCATGTACGCCTCCAGTCCCGCCTCCTGCTCGGGGTCGAGCACATCACCCCCACCGGTCAGGAACACGATCACGTTGTACCGGCCGAGCGTGCGGGCGTCGGTGAAGACCGAGGCGTCGTCCGTGGCCTCGGTGCGGAACTGCTGGGCCGCCGGGCCCGATTGGCCGATCGACTCGACCGCCGCGATACCGGCGTCGACGGTCGGGGACTCAGCCGTGGCCGAGGCGTGGAAGACCAGCACCCGCACCTGGGCCCCACCGGGCGGCGACTGTATCGACAACGTTGTCCAAGTGCTCGGACCGGGCTCGCCGGGATTGGGTCCGGCGGTGGCCGGCGTACCGACGAGCAGGGAGGCCGCCATGGCTCCGGCGGCGAGAGCAACCGCCGCCCGGCGGCGGGATCTTGACCGGTGATGTGGTGCACGGTGCATGTGTTCACCCACCCCTCTGTGGTCACAGCAAACGACGATGAAGCTAGACCTCTTTCCGTGACACGCCAATAGCTTGACACCAATCACGCGAACTTTGTCCTGGCTGTGGATAAACCCCGGTTCACCCGGCTACGGTGTGCCCGTCCCGGGGGCCCCTCCGCCCCGTCATCCTCCGCACCGCACAGGGGAGTTCGGCATGGACAGACGGAGCTTCAACCGGCGCCTGCTGGCCGGGGGAGCGGTTGCCGCGACCGGCGTGACATCGTTGTCCGTGGCCTCCGCGCCCGACGCCGTATCGGCCGAGACGCCGCCGCCGACCGCCCCTGCCGGTGGTCAGGTGCGTCACCTCAAGCTGTACGCCGAGAAACTGGCGGACGGTCAGATGGGCTACGGCCTGGACAAGGGCAAGGCCACCATCCCGGGGCCGCTGATCGAACTGAACGAAGGGGACACGCTCCACATCGAGTTCGAGAACACCATGGACGTCCCGGCCAGCCTGCATGTCCACGGTGTGGACTGCGACATCGCGAGCGACGGCACGAAGATGAACCGCAGTCATGTCGAGCCCGGGGGTACCCGTACCTACACCTGGCGCACCCATGCCCCCGGCCGCCGCAAGGACGGCACATGGCGGGCCGGCAGCGCGGGTTACTGGCACTACCACGACCACGTCGTGGGCACCGACCACGGCACGGGCGGCATCCGCAAGGGGCTGTACGGCCCGGTCGTCGTGCGGCGCCAGGGCGACATCCTGCCGGACAAGCAGTTCACCATCGTCTTCAACGACATGACGATCAACAACAAGCCCGGCCACCAGAGCCCCGACTTCCGGGCGACGGTGGGCGACCGGGTGGAGATCATCATGATCACCCACGGCGAGTACTACCACACCTTCCATATCCACGGTCACCGGTGGGCGGACAACCGCACCGGTCTGCTCACCGGCCCCGACGACCCCAGCCGGGTCGTCGACAACAAGATCACCGGCCCCGCCGACTCCTTCGGCTTCCAGATCATCGCGGGCGAGCATGTGGGCGCCGGCGCCTGGATGTACCACTGCCATGTGCAGAGCCACTCGGACATGGGCATGGCCGGCCTCTTCCTGGTGGCCAAGCCGGACGGCACGATCCCGGGCTACGAGCCGCACCACCCCGCGACGGCCACCGGCCGTACGCACGCCCACTGAGCGGCCCGCGTCCATGAGCAGCCCGCCCCGGAGGCGTCCGGGGCGGGCTTTTCGTTCCCCGTAAAACTATACGAACGATCGTGCTAGTATTCCAGCCTCACCCGGCCGACCGAGGAGAACCCGGCATGCATCCCATGGCTCCACTCCTTCGCACCGCCCTCAACACCACCTCCCGCATCGCCCCCCGCCTCGCCGGCCGGGCCGCCTTCGCCGTCTTCGTCCAGCCCCTGGGGCGCAGCCGCGTGCGTCCGGACGAGCGTCCGTTGCTGGACCGGGCGCGGCTCGGCACCCTGCGCGTGAGCGGCAGCAAAGTCGTCACATACGCGTGGGGCGACGGCGTCCGGCCGGTGCTCGTGGTCCACGGCTGGTCGTCCCGGAGCTCCCGGTTCAGCGCGTTCATCAGCGCGCTCTGCGACAAGGGCTACAGCCCCGTCACCTTCGACGCCCCCGGGCACGGCGACTCGGAGGGCCGCGCGAGCAACATCCGCGATTACCGCGAGATCATTGGGCGGTTGCACGCCGAGCACGGTGACTTCGACGCCGTCATCGCGCACTCCTTCGGCGTACTGGCGTCCTTCGTCGCGCTGCACGACGGCGTCGTGGCGCACCGGCTCGTCGGCATCGGAGGCGTCACCGAATTCGACCACCTCGTCCACGCCTTCTGTACGCGGCTCGGCGTGCACGAGCGGCTGAAGCGTGACCTACGCGGCTACGTCGAGCACAGTCTCTTCCCTGATGAGCCGGGCATATGGGAGCGCCTGACCGTCGCTTACGAGCCCGAGCGACTGGCCGTGCCCGTGCTGCTGTTCCACGACGAGGACGACGACATGTCTCCCGTCGCCCAGTCCCGGCTCGCCGCCACCGCCCACGGCGAGCGCGCCCGCCTCGTCGTCACCAGGGGCCTCGGCCACCGGCGCATCCTCGGCGACCCGGAAGTCGTCGCCCGGACCGTGGACTTCGTCGTCACCGCCGACGCCCTGCCGTGACAGCGTGGTCGCCCATTGAGGGTGGCCATGCCGCGGTACGAGGCGCGGACGACCTGCGCGACGCCGGGGCGGACCGGGCGGTCGTCTGCCCGCGCGGCGCCGCCCACCCCGTACCGCGGATCCTCTGCCGCGGGCTCGGCTTCCGCCCCTGCGCCCGCACCCACACCACCTACGTCCACGACGCCCGGGACGCCCCTGGACGCCTACGGCCGCTGAGGCAGTGCGCCCGGGTCCGTGACGTCGGCCCGGAGCCGGCTCAGGATGCCCTTCGCGGCCCGGTCGTACGCCGAGTCGTCGTCGTGCAGCACCGACTGGGCGTTCGCCGCCTCCATCAGCGCGATCAGCTCGAACGCGACCTGACCCACGTCCATGGAGGCGTCGAAACCGCCCGCTGTACGGGCCTCCTCCAGGGTCCGCTCCACATACGCCACCCAGTCCTGGCGCGCCTTGGCGATCGCCTCGCGCACCGGCCCGCTACGGGCGTCGAACTCCGCCGACACGCCGTAGAAGAAGCACCCGCCCGCGAACACCCGCTGCTCGGAGTACCCGAGCCAGTTCTCGCACAGAGCCCACACCCGCCCCGGCCCGGGCGGCAGGTCCCGCACCGGGGCGATCACCCGCTCCACGTACACGGCGACCGCGGCCCGTACCGTCGCCAGCTGCAGCTCCTCCTTGGAGCCGAACAGCGCGAAGACGCCGCTCTTGCTGAGCTTCAGCTCCGTGGCGATACGCCCCAGGGAGAGGCCCTCCAGCCCCTCCACCGAGGCGATGTCCACCGTGCGGCCGAGGATCAGCCGCCGGGTCTGGTTGCCGCGCTCGACACGTCCGTCCCGTCCGTCCGTCATCCGCCCAGCGTACTGAACGCACGGTCGTGCGGTCAGCCCGCGATGTCGAGCACCTCCCAGTCGGGGGACGGCTCGTGCCGCACGTACATGCGCGAGCCGCGGCAGATCCGCTGGTGCCGGAAGGGGGTGCTGCCGTCCGCCCGGCGGAACCGTCCCCGTGAGACCGGCTCCGCCGTGGCCGGTGTCAGTCGGCAGTAGGTGAGCAGGTCCGCGTCCTCACCGTTCCCGCTGAGGAACACGGCAAGATCGCCATGGACGGCAAGGGCCATGGCGCCCCGGACGGGGCCGGTGCGCACCCGTACGCCGTCGTCGCGGATCTCCAGGAGCGGGGCTCCGCCATACGGCGAGCTCCACACACCGTTCGTCCCGACATTCAGGGAACAGATGTCCCAGATGTCCGCGACGCCGGGAGGCGCCTTGCAGGCCCACAGCGGCTCCCCGGTACTGCTCCACCGCCGAAGCCCCGCCCCGCTGAGCGGATCACCCGAGTAGATGCCCTCGTCGAAGTACCCCACCCACAGATCGCCCGCCGTGTCGGTCAGCAGGTACTCCACGCCGTACCCGACCCCGAACGTCCACGAGAGCCGCCCCAGCGCGTCGAAGACCCGCACCCCGCCGCCCGTATCGGCGATCACGAAGCCGCCGTCCGGAAGCGCGTCCACGCGCGCGTGGCGCGGGAGAACCGCGCTCAGGTGCGTCTCCTCGGTCCGCCCGGCGTCGACGGTGACGATCACGCCCTCGTACGGGGTGGGCCCGGCGGCCACCCAGTGCGCACGGCCGTACGCGTCGACGGTGGTGCCGATGACATGCGACTCCCGGTACGCGCGGGGAAGGCGGGCGTACGGGGTCGAACGGATGGCTTTCATGCTGCTTCTCGCTCCTCGGAACGGTGCTGGACGCGGATCTCCACTTCTCGGTACGGGAGAACCGGCGGCGCGTTCGCCGAGGGGCGGGGGACGGGGGCCCTACGCGGCATGAGCCTTTCTGGTCGTCATGGGGCCGATCATACGTGCGGGCGCGCTCCTGATGCGGCGGTCCGGCGACGGCAGCAGACTCAGGCCCATGCTGACCACCCGTTACGTCACCGGCTCCCCGAACTGGGTCGACCTCGGCACGCCCGACCTCCAGGGCGCGGAATCCTTCTACGGCGCCCTGTTCGGCTGGCGCTTCCGGTCCGCCGGTCCCGAGGCCGGCGGCTACGGAATGTTCCAGCTCGACGGCAGGACCGTCGCGGGCGGCATGACCGTCCCGCCCGACCAGGCCCCGCCCGGGTGGACGGTCTACTTCCAGACGCCCGACGCCGACGCCACGGCGGCGGCCGTGCGGGACGGTGGCGGGACCGTGCTGTTCGAGCCGATGGACGTCTTCGACCTCGGCCGCATGGCGGTCTTCGCCGACCCGGCGGACGTGGGCTTCGCCGTCTGGCAGCCGGGCGCCAACAAGGGCCTGGACGTGGTCAACGACCCGAACAGCCTGTGCTGGACGGAGCTGTACACCCGCGATCCGGCCGCCGCCATGGCCTTCTACGGGTCGGTGCTCGGCATCGAGTCGTCCTCCGTACCGTGGCCCGACGGCACCGGCTCCTACATCCTCCTCACCCCCGCGGGCGGTGGCGACGACGCCTCGTTCGGCGGCGTGGTCCCCCTCGGCACGGACCCGGTGGAGGAGGCGGAAGGCCCGTACTGGACCCCCTACTTCGAGGTTCCCGACACCGACGCCACAGCCGCGAAGGCCGAACAACTGGGCGGCACCGTCCGGCTCGCCCCCACCGAACTGGGCGGCGTGGGACGCCTCGCCAAGCTGACCGACCCCTATGGCGCCCGCTTCGCGGTCATCACCAGTGCCCCGGCGCAGCCCTAGCGACCCGGGACACCCCGCTCGAACCCCTTGCCGGCCACGCCCCGGAGGCCCATGCTTACGGAGCGAACAACCACGCCCCTCGCCCCGTTCGGCGTTGATGGATCGTTGACGTCCCGTTTATCGGAGCGGGGCAGCGTGTTCGGCATGCCGATCAACCGCACCACGACCGACGACCACGAACTCTCCTGGCAGGAAACCGCCCTGTGCGCCCAGACGGGCCCGGACTTCTTCTTCCCCGACCCCGGCTCCTCCACCCGCGAGGCCAAGCGCCTCTGCGCCGCCTGCGAAGGCCGCGAGGCCTGCCTCGAATACGCCCTCACCCACGACGAACGCTTCGGCGTCTGGGGCGGCCTCTCCGAGAAGGAACGGTACGCGCTGAGGCGGCGGGGATAACCGGATGCCCGGCCGAGCCGCCCGCCCTTAAGATCACATGCGCATGGAGCAGCAGCGACACAGCGCGGTGACGGACGACGAGCTGGCCGAATTCGGCCGTACGGTGGGGCGGCTACGGACCCTGCCGCTGGACGACCCCATACGTATGCGGGCCGAGGAACTCGCCGCCTCCTTCGCCCGCGAGAGCCGCAACAAGCGCCGCAGGGCCCGGCAGCGGGCGCGGTCCGAGGCCGACGCCGTGCTCACCGCCGCCACCGCCACCGGGGCGCTCGACCGCCGCGAGGACGCGCCCCTGCCGACCCGGCGCGGCACCGTCGGGGAGTTCCTCAAGCCCCGCCACTGCTATGTCTGCAAAGCGCCCTATCGGCAGGCCGACGCGTTCTACCACCGCCTCTGCCCGGTCTGCGCCACCGACAACGCCGCCCGCCGCGCCCAGTCCACCGACCTCACCGGGCGCCGCGCGCTGCTCACCGGCGGCCGGGTGAAGATCGGGTTCCAGCTCGCGCTGATGATGCTCCGCGACGGCGCCGAACTCCTCGTCACCAGCCGCTTCCCGCACGACACCCTGCGCCGCTTCCGCGCCGCCGAGGGCAGCGAGCAGTGGCTGGAGCGGCTCACGGTCGTCGCCATCGACCTGCGCGACCCGCGCCAGGTCCTCGGCCTGTGCGAGCGCCTCCTCGCCGACGGCCGGTCCCTCGACATACTCGTCAACAACGCCGCCCAGACCATACGCCGCCCGCCCGAGTCCTACGCCGCGCTCCACGCGGGGGAGCGGGGCGAGCTGCCGGGCGGGGTCATCGCGGCTCCCGGGTACGCCCCGGCCCTTCCGGCCACCAGTGGCGGCGCCCTCGCCCTCGTACTCGACGGCGAAGACGCCGAAACGGACGAGGCGGGGCTGCTGCCCGACCCCGCGCCCCACAACTCCTGGTCCGCCCGGCTCGGCGAGCTCGACCCCGCCGAGCTGCTGGAGACCCAGCTCGTCAACGCCCTCGCACCGGCTCTCCTGTGCGACCGCCTGCTGCCGCTGCTGCTCGCCTCGCCACACCCGCGCCGCTACATCGTCAACGTCAGCGCGGTGGAAGGGCGGTTCGCGGTCCGCAACAAGACGGCCGGCCACCCGCACACCAACATGGCGAAAGCCGCGCTCAACATGCTCACCCGCACCAGCGCCGAGCACCTCGCCGGCCAGGGCGTCCACATGTGCAGCGTCGACACCGGCTGGATCACCGACGAGAACCCGGCGCCCCGCAAGGCACGGATCGCCGCCGTCGGCACCCGTACCCCGCTGGACGTCGTGGACGGCGCCGCCCGCGTCTACGACCCGATCGTGCGGGGCGAGGCGGGCGCGCCGGTCGCCGGTGTCTTCCTCAAGGACTACCAGCGGGCTGCGTGGTGATACGGAAGGTCTCCCCGTACGTCTGCCACGTCAGCGGGACCTTCAGGTCCATGTTCCCGTCCCGCAGGAACACGCGCTGGGCCGTGTCGATACGGGACGTGTCCCGCTCCCGCTCGGTCTTCTGCGCCTTCATCACGGCGCGGCTCGCGTCCAAGAAGGCGTTGAGGTACGCCTTCTCGTCACCGCCCTCCGCCGCGGTCCCGGCCTTCTTCATCGCCGCCGCGCGGATCCCGTAGAACGCCTCGGGCCCCACGCCGGGGCCGTGCAGCACCATCGCGTCGTAGTAGATGAACTGGCCGAGCGTGGACAGGCCGTCCATCTTCGCCAGCCGCACGGCCGGGTCGAAGTAGATGCGGTCCCGCATCTCGTCCTGCGCCGCGCGGAAGGCGGGGTCCAGCGCAGCCTTCTTCCAGGCGTCGGTGAAGCCGGGGTCGAGACCCTCGTGCGAGTCGGTGCCGTCGACCTCGCGCAGCGCCGGGAGGTACGCGGCCAGCGGGTTGTCCGGGTGCTGCTTCGTGTAGTACTCGACGAGCTGAAGCATGTCGTTGGTGCCGGAGCAGAAGCCGATGACGCCGGCGGTGTAACCGTTGCCGTCGCCGATGTCCTCGATGTCGTCGTACTCGCCGCGCCAGTCGAGCGTCGAGTTGTCGGCGCTGGCCACCAGCTGGGCGGCGAGCTCCTTCTTGCCGGGCGCGGCCAGGCCGGGCGGCATCTTGGCGATGCGCGCCTCCAGGGCCTTCTGCTCGTCCAGCGTGCCCGCCTTGAGCGGGTTCGGTGCCCCCGTGGCCGTGGGCGCCTGCGGGACGGGGCTGTCATCGGCGGCGTCGGCGGGGCGTACGGAACCGTCGCCTCCGCCGAAGACGATGGCGGCGGCGACGGCTATCGGAGCACCGATCAGGAAAAAGCGGGTCACAGGCTTCACGCGCCACAGCGTACGACGCCCCTTCGCGCCCCCTGTGAGCGCCCTGTGCGCCGAGCGCGTCCGGCGCGAAGGGAACTCGAGCCTCCGCCACAGCCGCCCACGGCTGACGCCACCCCGGGTGCCCGGTCTCCGGGACCGGCGGGGCCGGACGGGGCCGCGCGGCCGGCCGGCGGGCGGGTGAACCGCACCCGCCGGGCCGGTGCCGGACGTCCGGGGCGGGGCCGTGCCGCTACGGGGACCCGCCCGGCGGGTCAGCGGCCGCGGGCCGCCATGCGGGCCTTGCGGGCGGCGAGTTTCTCGTCGAACTTGCTCGCCTCCGTGTCGAGGCCGTCCATGTACAGGCCCAGCTCCTCCTGCGCCTTGAGGCCCTCCGGGCCCAGCCCGTCGATTTCCAGGACCTTCAGGAAGCGCAGCACCGGCTGCAGGACGTCGTCGTGGTGGATGCGCAGGTTGTAGATCTCGCCGATCGCCATCTGCGCCGCCGCCCGCTCGAAGCCCGGCATGCCGTGCCCCGGCATGCGGAAGTTCACGACCACGTCCCGGACCGCCTGCATGGTCAGGTCCGGGGCGAGCTCGAAGGCCGCGCTCAGCAGATTCCGGTAGAAGACCATGTGCAGGTTCTCGTCGGTCGCGATGCGCGCCAGCATCCGGTCGCAGACCGGGTCACCCGACTGGTGGCCGGTGTTGCGGTGCGAGATGCGGGTCGCAAGCTCCTGGAAGGCGACGTACGCGACCGAGTGCAGCATCGAGTGGCGGTTGTCCGACTCGAAGCCCTCGCTCATGTGGGCCATCCGGAACTGCTCCAGCTTGTCCGGGTCCACGGCGCGCGAGGCGAGCAGGTAGTCGCGCATCACGATGCCGTGCCGGCCCTCCTCGGCGGTCCAGCGGTGCACCCAGGTGCCCCACGCGCCGTCCCGCCCGAAGAGCGTGGCGATCTCGTGGTGGTAGCTGGGGAGGTTGTCCTCGGTCAGCAGGTTGACGACGAGCGCGATCTTGCCGATGTCGGTGACCTTGGACTGCTCAGGCTCCCAGGCCTCGCCGTCCTCGAAGAAGCCCGGGAAATTACGGGCGTCCGACCACGGGACGTACTCGTGGGGCATCCAGTCCTTGACGACCTTCAGATGGCGGTTGAGCTCCTTCTCGACCACCTCCTCCAAGGCGTACAGCAGCCGGGCGTCGGTCCACACGTCCGAACTGCCGAGGTGGGGAGAGGTGAGGGTCATACGGGTACTCCTGGGGACGGGAGAATTACTTACGGCTTCGTAGGTTACGAGACCGTAGGTTAAGGGGCCCGTAAGCCCCAGCCAAGCCCGGGTTCGCGGATGGACGCTTACGTTCCGTTATGCGTAGAGGTCACGGACGCGTACGGAGAGACATGTCACGCACCCTTCGAGCTTTTCGAACTCGCCGATGTCGACGACGACCGGCTCGTACCCGAGATCCGCGAACAGCTCCGCCGACTTCGGGGCGCTCGCCGCCATCAGCAGCTTCCCACCGCCCAGCAGCACCACATGCGCGCCCGCCTCCTCCGGCACCGGCAGGAAGCGCGGGAAGACGGAAGGCGTCTCCACCAGCGGCTCGTACCCCACGACCGTGCCGTCCGGCAGCGCCGTGACCGCCGACTTCAGGTGCAGCACCCTGCTCATCGGTACGGCGACCACGCGGGCGCCCAGCGGCTCGAACGCCGCCCGCAGCTGCGCCACGCCCGCCGCATTGGTCCTCCCGCCCCGCCCCACGTACACGGTGTCGCCGATCTTGAGCACATCGCCCCCGTCGAGCGTGCCCGGCTCCCGCACCCGGTTCACCGAGCAGCCCAGCCGGGCCACCGCCTCCTCGACGGCCGCGGTCTCCGGCCGCCGCGACTCCGCGCCCGGCCGGGAGATCAGCGCCACATTGCGGAACATCACCACCGTGTCCTCGACGAAGACCCCGTCCGGGCAGTCGTCGGCCGGCTCCACCTCCACGGTCTGCCACCCGTGCGCGCGGAGGGCGCCGACGTACCGCTCCCACTGGGCGGTGGCCAGGGCGGGGTCGACGGCTGTGCGCTCGACATGAGTGACCAGGCCCTCGGCGAGGCGCGGGCTCGGTCGGCGGACCAGGGCTTTTCTGCTGGGCACGGGCAGGCCTCCAGAAGTCGGTGGTCCGCCCACCCCTACCCCGTCGGCGGCGGACTACTCGACGTCCAGGTCCCGCCGCAGGTACTCCGCCGTGAACGACTTCCGGTGCTCCAGCAGCCGGGCGGGCGTCCCTTCGAAGACCAGCTCACCGCCGTGCTTGCCGCCGTCCGGGCCCAGGTCGATCACCCAGTCCGCCCGCTTGACCACATCCATGTTGTGCTCCACGCACACCACCGTGTTGCCGGCGTCGACCAGCCGGTCCAGCAGCGCGACGAGCGTGCCCACATCGGCCATGTGCAGCCCGGTCGTCGGCTCGTCCAGCACGTACACACTGCCCGTGCGGTGCAGCTGAGTCGCCAGCTTGATCCGTTGCCGTTCGCCACCCGAAAGCGAGCTGAGCGGCTGCCCGAGCGTGAGGTAGGTGAGCCCGACGTCGTTGAGCGTGCGCAGTTTGCGCTGCAGCGCCCGGTCGTCGAAGAAGGCGATCGCGTCCGCCGCCGTCATCTCCAGTACGTCGACGATGGACCTGCCCCGTACCCGGTGCTCCAGCACGTCGTCGTGGAACCGCCGCCCCTCGCACGCCTCGCAGGTCGTCGTGACCGGGTCCATGAAGGCCAGGTCGGTGTGGATGACACCCCGTCCCGCGCAGGTGCCGCACGCCCCCGCCGAGTTGAAGCTGAAGAGGGAGGCCGGGACGCCGTTCTCCCTCCCGAAGACCTTCCGTACGGTGTCCATGATCCCCAGGTACGACGCCGGGGTCGACCGCGACGACGCCGTGATCGCGCCCTGGTCGATGACGACCGCCTCCGGGTACGCGGACGTGAACACCTCAGACACGAGCGTCGACTTGCCCGACCCGGCCACTCCCGTCACGGCCGTCAGCACCCCGGCCGGGAAGCGGACGTCGATGCCCTTCAGATTGTGCAGGTCCGCCCCGGTCACCGGCAGCCACCCGGTGGGCGAGCGGAACGTCTCCTTCAACGGCGTACGCCGGCGCAAACACCGTCCGGTGAGCGTGTCCGCCTCCCGCAGCCCGGCGAACGGCCCCGCGTACACCACCTCTCCGCCGTCCGTGCCGGCGCGCGGCCCCATGTCGACGATGTGGTCCGCGATCGCCATCACGTCCGGGTCGTGCTCCACCACCAGGACCGTGTTGCCCTTGTCCCGCAGCCGCCGCAGCAGGTCGTTGAGCCGCCCGACATCGCGCGGGTGCAGCCCCACGCTCGGCTCGTCGAAGACGAAGGTGAGCCCCGTCAGCGAACTGCCCAGGTGCCGCACCATCTTCAGCCGCTGGCCCTCGCCGCCCGACAGGGTCGTGGTCTCCCGGTCCAGGCTCAGATAGCCCAGCCCGATCCCCACCAGCCGTTCCAGCCGCTCACGCGCGGCCGCCGCGATCGGCGTGGCGACCGGGTCGTCGATCCCCGCCAGGACCTCGACCAGGTCGGCCACCTCCATCCGCGTGCAGTCGGCGATGTTCAGCCCGTCGATACGGGTCGCGAGCGCCGCCTCGTTCAGCCGCGCCCCGCCGCACGCCTCGCACACCCCCTGTGTGGTGACGCTCTGCACGGTCTCCTTGTACGCGTCGGACAACCCGGCCGTGTCACGCTTCAGGTACAGCCGGTCGAACCGGTCCACCAGCCCCTCGAACCGCACGTCCGCCGCACCGGACTTCATCACCAGCCGCACCTTCAGGTCCGAGCCCCCGCCCGTCCCGTACAGCAGCGCCCGGCGCTCCTCCGCCGTGTAGTCGGCGAGCGGCTTGTCCGGGTCGAAGAGGCCCGAGTCGGCGTACAGCTTCCACTGCCAGCTGCCGACGGACGTGCCCGGCAGCCGCAGCGCGCCGCCGTTGAGGGACTTCGACCAGTCGACGGCCTTGTCCAGGTCGAGCCGGACCGTCCGCCCCACCCCGTCGCACACCGGGCACATCCCGGACGGGTCGTTGAAGGAGTACGCGGTCGCGGGGCCCGCGCTCGGAGTGCCGTACCGGGAGAACAGCACCCGGATCACCGAGAAGATGTCCGTCATCGTGCCGACCGTCGAGCGGACGTTGCCGCCGATGGGTTTCTGGTCGACGACGATCGCCACCGACAGGTCGTCGATCGCGTCGACGTGCGGCCGTTCGTACTTCGGCAGCCGGTTCCTGATGAACCAGGTGAAGGTCTCGTTCAGCTGCCGCTGCGACTCGACGGCGATCGTGTCGAAGACGACCGACGACTTGCCGGAGCCGGACACGCCGGTGAAGACGGTGATGCGGTTCTTGGGCAGGGTGAGGGAGATGTCCCGGAGGTTGTTCTCGCGGGCGCCCGCGATGACGATGTGTGAAGCCATACGGGGGACGCTATGGCGAATACCCGACACCTCCTGTCGGGTATTCGCCAGGTCGTCACCGGTTCGACAGCACCTCCTCCGCCGTCGTCGGACGCAGCTCGCCGTCCTCCAGCAGCAGCCAGCGCGTAATCCCGATCGACTCCAGGAACGGCACGTCGTGGCTCGCGACGATCAGTGCCCCCTCGTACACGTCCAGCGCCGCCGCGAGCTTCCGTACGCCGGCCATGTCCAGGTTGTTCGTCGGCTCGTCCAGCATCAGCAGCTGCGGTGCCGGCTCGGCCAGCAGGAGCGCCGCCAGCGCCGCCCGGAACCGCTCGCCGCCCGACAGCGTCCCGGCCGGCTGTTCGGCCCGCGCGCCCCGGAACAGGAAACGGGCCAGCCGCGCCCGGATCCGGTTGTTGGTCGCCTCGGGGGCGAACCGGGCGACGTTCTCCACCACGCTCAGGTCGTCGTCGAGGATGTCCAGCCGCTGCGGCAGGAAGCGCAGCGGGACGTGCGCCACCACCTCGCCCGACACCGGCTCCAGTTCACCGGCGACCGTGCGCAGCAGCGTCGTCTTGCCGGCGCCGTTGCGCCCGACGAGCGCGATCCGCTCCGGGCCGCGCAGCTCCCACTCGCCGCCGACCCGCGCCCCGTACCGCAGTTCCAGGTCGCGGAGCAGCAGCACGCCCCGCCCCGGTGGGACGGTGGTGTACGGCAGCTCGATACGGATCTCGTCGTCGTCCCGTACCGCCTCCACCGCCTCGTCCAGCCGCTCCTTGGCCTCGGCGAGCTTCTGGGCGTGCATGACGCGGTGCTTTCCGGCCGACTCCTGGGCCGCCCGCATGCGCAGCTTCATCACGGCGCGCGGCTCGCGCTTGGTGTCGTACATCTTCTGCCCGTACCGCTTGCGTCGCGACAACTTCACCTGGGCGTCCGCCAGTTCCCGCTTCTGGCGCTGTACGTCGGCCTCGGCGACCCGCACCATGCGCTCGGCCGCCTCCTGTTCGGCGGCGAGCGCCTCCTCGTACGCGGAGTAGGCGCCGCCGTACCAGGTCACCTCCCCGTCGCGGAGATCGGCGATCTGGTCGACCCGCTCCAGCAGTTCGCGGTCGTGGCTGACCACGACGAGGACGCCGGACCAGGCTTCCACGGCCGCGTACAGGCGGCGGCGGGCGTACAGGTCCAGGTTGTTCGTCGGTTCGTCGAGCAGCAGCACGTCCGGCCGGGCCAGCAGCAGGGCCGCGAGGCGCAGCAGGACGCACTCGCCTCCCGACACCTCCCCGATGGTGCGGTCCAGGCCGATGTGCCCGAGGCCGAGCTGGTCGAGCGTGGCGCGCGCCCGCTCCTCCACGTCCCAGTCGTCACCGATGGCCGTGAAGTGCTCCTCGCTCGCGTCACCGCCCTCGATGGCGTGCAGCGCGGCACGGGTGGCGGCGATCCCGAGCGCCTGGTCGACGCGCAGTGCGGTGTCGAGCGTGGCGTTCTGCGGCAGGTAGCCGATCTCGCCCGCGGTGCGGACCGTGCCGTCGGTGGGGGTGAGTTCACCCGCCAACAGCTTCAGCAGGGTCGACTTCCCGGAGCCGTTGAGGCCGACCAGGCCGGTCCTGCCGGGACCGACCGCGAGCTGGAAGCCGTCCAGGACTTCCGTGCCGTCCGGCCAGGAGAAGGACAGATCGGTGCAGGTGATGGAGGTGGGGAAGGCAGACATACGGGTCTCCCGGTTGCGTGAGAAGAGAAAGGGCAACGGGTGAGACACCAGGACGGCTCAGGGGCCGAGGTCGCACACATCAGCGCGCACAGCGCCGAACGCGGCTGTGCGACACGGTGTCTCGAGACCTCAGACGAGCAACGTCCTACTCCATTCGGCGACGACAAGGGCCGGGAAGGAAGTTACGCCCGGTTCGCTCCGGGCTGCAACGCAATTGTTCTGACGCGGTGGGTCGGCGGTCAGCAGGCGTCGCGCAGCAGCTCGGTCAGGTCCTGGTCGAGGTCCAGGAACTGGTGCTCGCAGCCGGCCGGCACCAAGTGCTGGGCGCGCCTGAGGAAACGGCGCACCTCGGAGGTGCGCACGTGCACCATCGCGACGCCCTCGGGGGCGTGGAACTCCACGACCGTACGGTCGTAGCCGAAGGGCCGTACGCGGACGTCGCCGACCCCGGCCGGCTCCTCGACCCCCGTGACCAGCAGTTCCCGGGAGAACTCCCAGGACACCTCGACGCCCTCCAGGGTGGCCCGCGCGGGAAAGGCCATCCGCACGGCGAAGGGGTCCTCGCGGTCGTAGCGCAGTGTCGCCGAGACGGTTTCCGTACGGGGCGTGGACGCGACCAGGCGGGCCTGTACGGCCTGCTCGATGACGGTGGACAAGGCCTGCTCCCTCACACGCGGCTGCGGCGTACGCCTCCCTTACACCAGGGAGGACGACGAAATCCGTCGCCGCGTGCATTGACGGGTGGTGTGACCTGCGTCACTTACGCGCCCTGGACGGCCGATCCGGCGTCGGCTACGTTCCCGCGCCATGACGTCCATGGGGAAGACGAGACGAGCGGTGTCGGTGGGGCTGTGCGGGGCGGCGCTGGCGGCCGCACTGACCGGCCCCGCCCAGGCGGCTCCGGACCGGACGGAACCGGCGGGATCCGTCTGGGAGCTGAAGCCCACCGGCACGGAGGTACGGTTCCGGGGCCTGGCGGCCGTCAGCCGCTCCACCGCCTGGGTGGCGGGCTCCAAGGGCACGGTGCTGCGTACCTCGGACGGCGGCCGCAGCTGGCGGAACGTGTCGCCGCCGGGCGCCGGCGAGCTGGAGTTCCGCGACATCGAGGCGTTCGACGGCCGCCGCGCGGTGGTGCTGGCGATCGGGGAGGGCGAGGCGTCCCGGATCTTCCGCACCGACGACGGCGGCGCGAGCTGGACCGAATCGTTCCGCAACACCGATCCCCGGGCGTTCTACGACTGCGTCACCTTCTTCGACAGCCGGCACGGACTCGCCATGAGCGACCCGGTCGACGGGAAGTACCGCATCCTGTCGACCGGTGACGGCGGCCGCACCTGGAGGGAGCTGCCCGACACCGGCATGCCCGCCGCGCTCCCGGGCGAGGCGGCCTTCGCGGCGAGCGGCCAGTGCCTGGTCGCCGCCGGCCCCACGGACGTGTGGCTGGCCACCGGCGGCGGTGCCACCGCGCGCGTACTGCACTCCGCCGACTGCGGCCTGAACTGGACGGTCGCCGAGTCGACGATCCCGGCCGGGGACCCGGCGCGCGGGGTCTTCGCCCTCGCCTTCCGTGACCGTACGCACGGCCTCGCCGTCGGCGGAGACTACCGGACGGGGCAGCCCTCGCCCCGGGCGGGAGCCGTCAGCCGGGACGGCGGGCGCACCTGGCGGCAGGCGCACACCCCGCCGCCCGCCTACCGCTCGGGCGTGACCTGGCTGCCGCACAGCCGGTCGGCCGCCCTCGCCGTCGGCCCCACCGGAACGGACCTGACGACGGACGGCGGGCACACCTGGCGGACCGTCGACACCGGCTCGTACGACACGGTCGACTGCGCCGCCGACTTCGGCTGCTGGGCCTCGGGCGAGAAGGGACGCGCCGCCCGCCTGGAACCGCGGCCCTAGCCGGGGAGCTGCTGTCGGTACGGGGCGAGCTCGGGCGCCGTCCGGGTCGCCATGAACTCGGTGACGCGGTACGCGCACACGCCCTGGGTGACGAAAGGGTCGGTCGCCGTGATCTCCTCCATGCGCGCGCGGTCGGCCCCGACGGCCAGGATGACCCCGCCGTCGCGCGGATTCTTGCGCCCCGAGGCGATGAACACCCCCGACGCGTAGTGGGAGTCGAGCCAGGCGACATGATCCGCCAGGAGCTCGTCCACCCGCTCGACGGGCCCGGTGCAGGTCAATTCCAGTACGAACATGCTCGCGAGGCCAGCGGGCCCCACTGACAGTCCCGGTCACCGAGCCCGGCGCCCCCCGGCGGACATAAAGTGACCGTCACTATGACGATCATCGAAAAGCCCGCCGACTGGCCGTCCGACGAGTCCGAGGCACTGGCCGTCCAGGACGAACTGCGCGGCCGCGTCGTCCTCGACGAGCCGGGCCCGCCGCCCGGCACCGGACTGGTCACCGGCGTCGACGTGGCCTACGACGACGAGCGCGACCTCGTCGCCGCGGCGGCCGTCGTCCTGGACGCCCGTACGCTCACCGTCGTCGAGGAGGCCACCGCCGTCGGCCGGGTCTCCTTCCCGTACGTCCCCGGCCTCCTCGCCTTCCGCGAGATACCGACCGTGCTGGCCGCGCTCGACGCGCTCCGCGGCGGCCCGGGACTGGTGGTGTGCGACGGCTACGGCCAGGCCCACCCGCGCCGCTTCGGCCTCGCCAGCCACCTCGGCGTCCTCAGCGGCCTGCCCGTGATCGGCGTCGCCAAGAACCCGTTCACCTTCTCCTACGAGCAGCCCGACCCGGAGCGCGGAGCGTCCAGCCCCCTGGTCGCGGACGGTGAGGAAGTCGGCCGGGCGCTGCGCACCCAGGCGGCCGTCAAGCCGGTCTTCGTCTCGGTCGGTCACCGTGTCACTCTCGACAACGCCTGCGCTCACACCCTGCACCTGACGCCCCGCTACCGCATCCCGGAAACCACCCGCCGCGCGGACGCCCTGTGCCGGCGCGCCCTCAAGGAGGCGGCGGCGTGATCGGCCGGCTCCAGTGCACGGTCCCGGACTGCCCCGACGTCCTGGCCCTGGCCCGCTTCTACCAGTAGCTGCTCGGCGGCGAGGTCAGCCGCCCGGGCCCCCGCGGGTCACTCGACGCGGACTGGGCGACCCTCCACCTGGACGACGGACAGGTGCCGGCCTTCCAGCGGGCCGACCCCTACCACCCGCCCGCCCCCAGCAGCTCCACCTGGACGTCGGGGTGCCCGACCTCGCGCGGGCGGGAGCGGACGTCCTCGCCCTGGGGGCCGCACCGCTGGACGACGGGGACCCCGCCCGTGGCCGGCACGTCCACGCCGACCCGGCGGGGCACCCCTTCTGCCGCGTACGCCACTGAGTGCGCCGCCGGCCTCAGCGCGCGTCGGCGACCCGGAAGCGGATCCCTGCCCGGCTCAGCCGCTCCAGCAGCGCGTCCCCCATCGCGACCGCCGTGGTGACCTGGCCGGCGGTCCTCGGCAGCGCGTCGAAGGCGAGGCACAGGGCCGACTCGGCGAGCATCTTCGCCGTCTCGCCGTACCCCGGGTCGCCGCCCGACACCTCCGTGAACACCCGACGCCCGCCGCCCTCGCCGACGAACCGCACCGTGAACCAGCTGCGCTCGCGGCGCTCCTCGTCCGGCCCCTGGCCCGCCTCGTAACGATCCATCAGCCACCGCCTGGCGGGCGGCAGCTGCGCCAGCGCGAACAGCGCGCCTATGGCGGCCGTCCCGCCGAGGGCCATGGGCAGGGCCTTGACGGCCGCGTAGTGGCGGTAGCGGAAGTCCGGCCCGTACCGGGGCAGGGCCGCCGCCGAACGCGCCACCACCCCCGCGTCCAGGGTCGGCAGCGGCAGCGCCCACGCCCCGGTCTCCCGGCTGAAGCGCGGCGCCCCGAGCGGCGCCCGGGCCCGTCGCCCCACCAGCCGCGGCTCGTGCAGCCGCCGCTCGCGGGCCGCCCGCAGCATCTGCCGGCCCCGCCCCATGGCGGTGAGCGCGGAGGCGAACGTACCGCCCGAGAAGAAGGCGTTGGAGCGGACGAACCCGTCCACGGCCAGGGGCACGCCCTCGGGGAGCTGCGACACCGTGAAGTACACGCCCAGGTCGTGCGGGACCGAGTCGAAGCCGCAGGCGTGCACGATCCGCGCCCCCGTCTCGCGGGCCCGCGCGTCATGGCGTACGTACATCAGGTCCACGAACTCCGGCTCACCGGTCAGGTCCACATAGTCCGTACCGGCCTCGGCGCAGGCGGCCACCAGCGGCTCGCCGTACCAGACGTACGGCCCGACGGTGGTCGCGACGACGCGGGCCGACTCGGCGAGTGCGCGCACCGAGTCCGGGTCGGCGGCGTCGGCGGTCAGCAGCGGCAGCTCGGCGCAGCGCGGCTGCTCGGCGGCCAGCCGGTCGCGCAGCGCTTCCAGTTTGGCCCGGCTGCGCCCGGCGAGCGCCCACCGGCAGGTCGCGGGCGCGTGCGCGGCGAGGTACCGGGCGGTCAGCTCCCCGACGAATCCGGTCGCCCCGAAGAGCACGACGTCATACGCCCGTTCCGTGCCGTCCCGTGTGTCCATCCAGCCCTCCGCCGTCCGCGCCGTTGTCGGAGGCAGAGGCTAGCGTGCGGGATGAGGAGCGATGACCCGGGTGTCCTTTCCAAGCGCTTGTCCACAGGGCTTGTGCGGAGTGGAACACGTTCTTAGCATCATTGCTGTTACAGCAGTTGTGTCACAGTGCTGGGGGTTTGATGGCAGCGACAGGCAACGGCCCGCTCGCCGGGGTGCGCGTGGTCGAGCTGGCGGGCATCGGGCCCGGCCCGTTCGCCGCCATGCTCCTGGGCGACCTGGGCGCCGACGTCGTACGGGTCGACCGGCCCGGCGGCGCCGGACTCGCGATCGATCCGGCGTACGACCTCACCAACCGCAACAAACGCTCCGTGCTCATCGACCTCAAGGCGGACGGCGGCCCCGAGCGCGTCCTGGACCTCGTCGAGCGCGCCGACATCCTCATCGAGGGATACCGTCCCGGCGTGGCCGAACGCCTCGGGGTCGGGCCGGGGGAGTGCCTGGCCCGCAACCCGAAGCTGGTCTACGGGCGGATGACCGGCTGGGGGCAGGAGGGCCCGCTCGCCCAGAGGGCCGGGCACGACATCGCGTACATCGCCATCACCGGCACCCTGTCCATGATCGGCAAGGCGGGTGAGCCGCCGACCGTGCCCGCCAATCTCGTCGGCGACTACGCCGGAGGCTCGCTCTACCTGGTCGTCGGCGTCCTCGCCGCGCTGCACCACGCGCGCGTGGAGGGCGGCAGCGGCCAGGTCGTCGACGCGGCGATCACCGACGGAGCCGCCCACCTCGCCACGATGATCCACGGCATGATGGCCGCCGGCGGCTGGCAGGACCGGCGCGGCGCCAACCTCCTGGACGGCGGCTGCCCCTTCTACGGCACCTATGAGACGGCCGACGGCCAGTACATGGCGGTGGGCGCGCTGGAGCATCAGTTCTACGACGAGTTCGTCCGCCTGCTCGGCATCAGGGACATGGCCCCCCTCCGCAAGGACTTCGCCCGCTGGGGCGAGCTGCGCACCGCCGTCACCGAGCGCTTCAAGGAGAAGACCCGCGCCGAGTGGACGGCCGTCTTCGAGGGCTCCGACGCCTGCGTCGCCCCCGTCCTGTCCCTGCGTGAGGCGCCCGCCCACCCGCACCTCGCCGCGCGCGGCACCTTCACCGACCACGGCGGGATCACCCAGCCCGCCCCCGCGCCCCGCTTCTCCGCGACGCCCGGCTCGCTGACCCGGCCGCCCGCCCAGCCGGGCGCCGACACCGACGACGTCGCCCGGGACTGGGACGTACCGAGCATCCACGCCGACCACGACAGGGGGACCAGGTGAAGCGCCGGATCTTCCAGCCCGAGCACGACGCGTTCCGCGAGACCGTCCGCACCTTCCTCGCCAAGGAGGTCCTCCCGCACTACGAGCAGTGGGAGAAGGACGGCATCGTCCCCCGCGACGCCTGGCTCGCGGCCGGCCGCCAGGGCCTGCTCGGCATCGCCGTCCCCGAGGAGTACGGAGGCGGCGGCACCACCGACTTCCGCTACAGCACCGTCCTCGCCGAGGAGTTCACCCGAGCGGGCGCCCCGGGGCTCGCCATCGGCCTGCACAACGACGTCATCGGCCCCTACCTCACCTCGCTCTCCACCGACGAACAGAAGCGGCGCTGGCTGCCCGGCTTCTGCACCGGCGAGATCATCACCGCGATCGCCATGACCGAGCCCGGCGCCGGGTCCGACCTCCAGGGCATCCGCACCACCGCCGAGGACAAGGGCGACCACTGGCTGCTCAACGGCTCCAAGACCTTCATCTCCAACGGCATCCTCGCCGACCTGGTGATCGTCGTCGCCAGGACCACCCCCGAGGGCGGCGCGCACGGCCTGTCCCTCCTGGTGGTCGAGCGCGGCATGGACGGCTTCGAACGGGGCCGCAACCTGGACAAGATCGGCCAGAAGTCCCAGGACACGGCCGAGCTGTTCTTCCACGACGTGCGCGTCCCCAAGGACAACCTCCTCGGCGACCTGAACGGCGCGTTCGTCCACCTGATGACCAACCTCGCGCAGGAGCGGCTGAGCATCGCGGTCGCCGGCATCGCCGCCGCCGAGCACCTGCTGGAGATCACCACGGCGTACGTGAAGGAGCGCGAGGCGTTCGGGCGGCCGCTCGCCAGGCTCCAGCACATCCGCTTCGAGATCGCAGAGATGGCCACCGAATGCGCCGTCACGCGCGCGTTCCTCGACCGCTGCATCGTCGACCACACCAACGGGGAGCTCGACGCCGTTCACGCCTCCATGGCCAAGTGGTGGGCCACCGAACTGCAGAAGCGGGTCGCCGACCGCTGCCTGCAGCTGCACGGCGGCTACGGCTACATGGCCGAATACCCGGTCGCCAAGGCCTTCACCGATGGCCGGATCCAGACCATTTACGGCGGTACGACCGAAATCATGAAGGAAATCATCGGCCGTTCCCTGCTCGGCTGACCCCTCCCTGAAAGGCTTGCCCAGTGAGCACCGAAGCGTACGTGTACGACGCGATCCGCACCCCGCGCGGGCGCGGGAAGGCCAATGGCGCCCTGCACGGCACCAAGCCGATCGACCTGGTGGTCGGCCTCATCCACGAACTGCGCGGCCGATTCCCCGGCCTCGACCCCGCCGCGATCGACGACATCGTCCTCGGCGTCGTCGGCCCCGTCGGCGACCAGGGCTCCGACATCGCCCGTATCGCCGCCATCGCCGCCGGCCTGCCCGACACCGTCGCCGGCGTACAGGAGAACCGCTTCTGTGCCTCCGGCCTCGAAGCCGTCAACATGGCCGCGATGAAGGTCCGCTCCGGCTGGGAGGACCTGGTCCTCGCCGGCGGCGTCGAGTCGATGTCGCGGGTGCCGATGGCCTCCGACGGCGGCGCCTGGTTCGCCGACCCGATGACCAACTGGGACACCAACTTCGCCCCCCAGGGCATCGGCGCCGACCTGATCGCCACCATCGAGGGCTACTCGCGGCGCGACGTCGACGAGTACGCCGCGCTCTCGCAGGAGCGGGCCGCCACCGCCTGGAAGGACGGCCGCTTCGACCGGTCCGTCGTCCCCGTCAAGGACCGCGCGGGCCTGGTCGTCCTCGACCACGACGAGCACATGCGGCCCGGCACCACCGCCGACTCGCTCGCAGGCCTCAAGCCCTCCTTCGCGGCCATCGGCGACATGGGCGGCTTCGACGCCGTGGCGCTGCAGAAGTACCACTGGATCGAGAAGATCGACCACGTCCACCACGCCGGCAACTCCTCCGGCATCGTCGACGGCGCCGCCCTCGTCGCCATCGGCACCAAGGAGGTCGGCGAGCGGTACGGGCTGACGCCCCGCGCCCGGATCGCCTCCGTGGCCGTCTCCGGCTCCGAGCCCACCATCATGCTCACCGGCCCGGCGCCCGCCTCCAAGAAGGCTCTCGCCAAGGCCGGGCTGACCATCGACGACATCGACCTGGTCGAGATCAACGAGGCGTTCGCGGCGGTCGTGCTGCGCTTCGTCAAGGACATGGGCCTGTCCCTGGACAAGGTCAACGTCAACGGCGGCGCCATCGCCATGGGACACCCGCTGGGCGCGACCGGCGCGATGATCCTCGGCACCCTCGTCGACGAACTGGAGCGCCAGGACAAGCGCTACGGCCTCGCCACGCTCTGCGTCGGCGGAGGCATGGGCATCGCCACCGTCGTCGAGCGCGTCTGACCCCGTCCTTTCCCGTACGGCCTTACGGAGTAGCCACAGCCATGAGCCAGTCCACCACCATCCGCTGGGAACAGGACGAGACCGGCGTCGTCACCCTCGTCCTCGACGACCCCGACCAGTCCGCCAACACCATGAACCAGGCCTTCAAGGCATCGATCGCGGCCGTCGCCGACCGCGCCGAGGCCGAGAAGGACTCCATCCGGGGCATCATCTACACCTCCGCCAAGAAGACCTTCTTCGCGGGCGGCGACCTCAAGGACATGATGAAGGCCGGGCCCGCCGACGCCCGGCAGGTCTTCGAAGCCTCCACGGAGATCAAGCGGTCCCTGCGCCGCATCGAGACCCTCGGCAAGCCGGTCGTCGCCGCCATCAACGGCGCCGCCCTCGGCGGCGGGTACGAGATCGCCCTCGCCTCCCACCACCGGATCGCCCTCGACGCGCCCGGCTCCAAGATCGGCCTGCCCGAGGTCACCCTCGGCCTCCTCCCCGGAGGCGGCGGCGTCACCCGTACCGTACGCCTCATGGGCATCGCCGACGCCCTGCTGAAGGTGCTCCTCCAGGGCACCCAGTACCCGCCTCAGCGGGCCCTGGAGAACGGCCTGGTCCATGAAGTGGCCGCCACCGAGGAGGAGATGCTCGCCAAGGCGAGGGCGTTCATCGACGCGCACCCCGAGTCGCAGCAGCCCTGGGACGTCCCCGGCTACAAGATCCCCGGCGGCACCCCGGCGCACCCCAAGTTCGCGGCCAACCTGCCGGCCTTCCCGGCCAACCTGAAGAAGCAGCTGGGCGGCGCCCCCTACCCGGCGCCCCGCAACATCCTCGCGGCGGCCGTCGAAGGCTCCCAGGTCGACTTCGAGACCGCGCTGACCATCGAGGCGCGGTACTTCACCGAGCTGGTCACCGGCCAGACCGCCAAGAACATGATCCAGGCGTTCTTCTTCGACCTCCAGGCGGTCAACTCCGGCGCCAGCCGCCCCCAGGGCATCGAGCCCCGCACGGTCCGCAAGGTCGCGGTCCTCGGCGCGGGGATGATGGGCGCGGGCATCGCGTACTCCTGCGCCAAGGCGGGCATCGACGTCGTCCTGAAGGACGTATCGGCCGAGGCGGCCGAGAAGGGCAAGGCGTACTCCGTCAAGCTCCTCGACAAGGCGCTGGCCCGGGGCCGTACGACCGAGGCCAAGCGCGACGCGCTGCTGGCACGCATCACGCCGACCGCCGACCCGGCCGATCTGGCCGGCTGCGACGCCGTCATCGAGGCCGTCTTCGAGGACACGGCGCTCAAGCACAAGGTGTTCCAGGAGATCCAGGACATCGTCGCGCCCGACGCGCTGCTCTGCTCCAACACCTCCACCCTCCCGATCACGCTCCTCGCGGAGGGCGTCGAGCGCCCGGCCGACTTCATCGGCCTGCACTTCTTCTCACCGGTCGACAAGATGCCGCTCGTCGAGATCATCAAGGGCGAGCGGACCGGTGACGAGGCGCTCGCGCGCGCCTTCGACCTCGTACGGCAGATCAACAAGACGCCGATCGTCGTCAACGACTCGCGCGGTTTCTTCACCTCCCGCGTCATCGGCCAGTTCATCAACGAGGGCGTGGCGTTGGTCGGCGAAGGCGTGGAGCCCGCGTCGATCGAGCAGGCGGCGGCGCAGGCCGGCTACCCGGCGAAGGTGCTGTCCCTGATGGACGAGCTGACCCTCACCCTCCCGCGCAAGATCCGCAACGAGACGCGGCGGGCCGTCGAGGAGGCGGGCGGCACCTGGCAGGAGCATCCGGCGGACGCGGTGATCGACCGGATGGTCGACGAGTTCGGCCGCACCGGCCGCAGCGGCGGGGCGGGCTTCTACGACTACGACGAGGAGGGCAAGCGCCAGGGCCTGTGGCCGGGCCTGCGCGAGCACTTCTCGAAGCCCGAGGCCGCCGTCCCCTTCGACGACATGAAGGAGCGGATGCTGTTCTCCGAGGCGCTGGACACCGTCCGCTGCCTGGAGGAGGGCGTCCTCACCTCGGTCGCCGACGCCAACATCGGCTCCATCATGGGCATCGGCTTCCCCGCGTGGACCGGCGGTGTGCTCCAGTACATCAACGGCTACGAGGGCGGGCTGCCGGGCTTCGTGGCGCGTGCGCGGGAGCTGGCCGAACGGTACGGGGAGCGGTTCGAGCCGCCGGCGCTGCTGGTGGAGAAGGCGGAACGGGGCGGGACGTTCAGCGACTGACGCCGCCGGGGCGGCCGTCCGGGTCCACCGGACGGTCGTCCAGGTGCCGGCCCAGCGCCCGCCCGTAGCGGCGCGAGATCTCCGGCATGAGTGACTCGCCCGCGGCCGGGCGGGCGAGCCCGAACACGTACCCGGGGAAGTCGAGCTCCCGCTGCACCGCCCAGATCTCGCCATGGTCGTCCGGCGGGAACAGCTGCCCGGGATCCCCCACGGCGATCCAGCCGATCGGTACGGTCGTGTCCTCGGCCAGGACCGTCCGCAGATGCACGACGCCGTTGATACGGACCTGGCAGCGGGCCCCGACACGCGCACCGTTGAACACGCGCGTACCGGTGGCGAAGAACACGTCGTCGGCCGCCTCACAGCCGACGAGGTACGCGCCCGGGCCGACGAGCACGTGCCGGCCCAGCCGCAGCGGGTCCTGGCGCGTGCCGCGCAGCACCGCGTTCTCCATCACGATGCAGCCCTCACCCAGCTCGACGGGCCCGCCCTCGGCCGTCAGGACCGCCCCGAACAGGACCCGGCAGCCCGGCCCGACCCGCACGTCGCCACAGAGCGTGGCATTGGGCGCGACATAGGCGGTGGGGTCGACGGTGGGCGCGTGCCCCTGGTGCTCGAACAGCATGGCCATGGCCTGCATCGTGCCACCCTCGGCTTCACTCCGCCTCACTCCGCCTCACTCCGCGCGGAACGCGGCGCGCAGCTCCTCCTTCAGGGACCGCTGGAACGCGGTGACGAGCGCCTGCACCACCAGCGGCTGCATATGGGCGGACAGCGACTTCATCGCCGCCAGGTGCTCCGGGTCCGACTCGCGCTCCCGGTACGGGTCCCACACCTCGTCCCGGAACAGCCGCGTCAGCTCGTGCGCGGCCGACCGGGTGTGCTCCACCAGCATGGTGCGCGCCGCCAGGATCGTCTCGTGCGCGATGGGCACGTCCAGCAGCCGCACGCCCAGCCGCAACAGGCCCGGGTCCACCCGGAAGGTGTCGTCCTGCCCCGTGCGGGCCAGGACGTCCATCGCGGCCAGCCGGTCCAGGTCCTCGTCGCCGAGCGCCCTGCCGGCCCGCCGCTCCAGCTCCGCCCGGGTCAACTCCTCCGGCGCGTCCGGCGCCCAGGTCGCCACCAGGGCCCGGTGGATGGCCAGATCGTGGGCGCTCAGGTCCGGCGGGAGCTGCTCCAGGTACCGTTCGATCGCGGCGAGCGTCATGCCCTGGTGCTGGAGCTCCTCGATGAGCGCGAGCCGGGACAGGTGCTCGGGCCCGTAGTGCCCCACCCGTCGCGGGCCGATGACCGGCGGCGGAAGCAGTCCACGGCTGCTGTAGAACCGGATGGTGCGCACGGTGACGCCCGCCCGGGCGGCAAGCTCGTCGACGGTCAGCGTCGGCGGCTGCTCCTCCGTCCCGGTCGCCTCCGTCGCCTCGGTCACCTCGGTCGCCATGCGGGGGCCTCACTTCCGGCTGGTGCGCTGGTCCAGTACAACAGTATTGCTGTCTCACCATTGCTGTGAAAGTCATGGATGATTGTCAGTGGTAACTCCTCGCCCTGGAGAGTGGCGTCCCGCACCGGCGGGCCGCGGCGGCACGGATCGGGACCGACGGCTCCAACGCATCCTGTGCACCACTGTCCACGGCGCGCCGTTCCGCCTTGCCACGTGACCGGGGCCCTACCTGCGTACCCTCACCGCCTACCCAGGCGGGGCATACGGCTGGCGGTGAGGCTGTGGGCAGCATCGCGTGACCGCGCTCGGTCACGCCCGGTTGACGGTCACCCGCTGGACTTGACACGCAACAATTCATTCAGTGCAAGTCGCGGCATTGCAGGACAGTACCCTGCCCTCCGCCGACTTGCCCGAGGCCGGACATCTACGCTCGTTGCCTGGCGCGCAACGATCGCGCCAGACGGGTCTCAAGGGGAGTGTGCGGTGCGCGCGGGGTGGATCGGACTGTGGCGGTGGGTGGCGTGGGGCGGGATCGGACTGAGCCTGTACGCGGGCTGGCTGACGGTCGATGACATCCGGGACCGCGCTTCCAGCGAGCGCGACATCAGTGCGGCGTGCGATCGGCTGGTGTCCGGGGCGGAGGTGATGGACCTGCAGGGCGGGATGGTCAGGGCAACGGCCGGCGACGACGAGCTCAGGCTCGATCCGCGCGAGCCATTCGGGTCCTGCGCCATCTACAAGGTGCCCGGCCCCGGCAAGACCACGAGCCTGTTCACCTTGGTGGTGCGGGGCAGTGGCAGCTCCAAGCCGTTGAACTGGATCGGTGATGACGTCAGGCTCGAGCCATTCTCCGGCGGTGACGACAGTGACGGCAGCGACGAGCCGGATGTCACCGCTGTCGCCGATCGGCGCCCCGAATCGCGGCCCGTGGGTGATGGCACCCTGGGCTGGTACGGGAACTGGTACACCACCATCCGCGCCGAGTGCGGCCCCGGCAGCAGCGCGACGGCCCCCAAGTTGCTGAACGTCACCGCCCGCGCCGACTACGAGAACGTCTCCGCGGCGGACCGTGATCGCCTGGCCCGCATCGCGCGCTCGGCAGCCGAGGAGCTCACCGACCGGATCGGCTGCCAGACGCAGCTGCCCGCCCTGCCCGACCACCGGTTGACTCCCGTTCCGTCAGCCCTTCGCCCTGCGCAGGCGGCGGACGGTTCGTGCAACTGGTTTGCCCGCCACATCAAGGCGCAGGGGCAAGGCCGGCTGCCCGACCGTGCCCTCGCAGTACCCGCCCGGCGCACGAACCCCATCGAGAGCTGCCTGCTGGCGGTCAGCCCCGACCAGGTGCGCCGTATCGCCGGCGGCTTGAAAGACGACGAGCACGATTACGCCCGCAGTGCGCTCACCCACTCGCCCTGGTGGCTGCGCACCGTCTCCTACTTCGGCGCAGAGGCGCGCACGGTCGGATACGACGTCATCGGCGGCGAGGACAAGATCATCAAGACGGGAACGGCCGGGCACGCAAGTGGCGCTTGGTGGGCCTCCTCGATCTGCGGTGGCAAGCCCGCCCTGCACACCCTCAGCTCCAGCTACACCTACGACGGCGTGCTCGGCTCTCAGAGGCTGTCCGCCCTGTTCCGCGCGTACGTCGCCGACATCACGAAGCAGCGCGGCTGTACCCACGTGACATACCCGGACGCGAAGGAGTTCCGTATCCCGTGAGCACCGCCCCGTGCTGAGCAGGTCCCGCACCGGCACGGGGCGCTCTGTCAGAGGTGGCCCGTACGGTAGTTCCCATGACGGGGATCGCGTACGTACGGGGGGACGCCACCGCGCCGGGCGGCAGGGGCGTCAAGATCATCGCGCATGTCTGCAACGACCTGGGCGGCTGGGGCAAGGGATTCGTGCCGGCCCTCTCCCGCCGCTGGCCGGAGCCCGAAGCGGCGTACCGGCGCCGGCACCGGGAGCGCGCCGGGGACGACTTCGGGCTGGGCGCCGTGCAGTACGTCCAGGTGGGGCCGTACCTATGGGTGGCCAACATGGTGGGCCAGCGGGGGATACGTACGGGCAGCAAAGGCGTGCCCGTGCGGTACGAGGCGATCGACACGGCCCTCGCCTCGCTCGCCGACCGGGCCGCCGAGCTGGGCGCCTCCGTCCACATGCCGCGCATCGGCTGCGGGCTGGCGGGCGGGAAGTGGTCCCGGGTGGAGCCGCTGATAGCGGGGCGGCTGGTCGCGCGGGGGATACCGGTGACGGTGTACGACCACGGGGCCTGAGGGCGACGCCGGGAAACCGGTTGCCGTCTCTCGTGCCGCGCTGCTGGGCTGCCCACATGGATCGACACACGGTACTGGGGCTGTTCGACCGGCAGATGCGGCGTGAGGCCCGCCCCGACGGGCCCGGGTCGCGGGTCGAGCGGGTGGGGGACGTGGTGCGGCAGGTCGGACCGGCGCACGGCTGGAACGGCGTCCTGTGGTCGGGCCTCGACCGGCTCGACACGGCGGGCGTGGAGGGGGTGATCGCCGGACAGGTCGCGTACTTCACCTCGTGCGGCCGTGCCTTCGAGTGGAAGCTGTACGCCCACGACCGGCCCGGAGACCTTCCGGACCGACTGGAGGCGGCCGGTTTCCGCCCGGAACCGGAGGAGGCGCTGATGGCCGCCGAGATCGCCGGCCTCCACGGCACCGTCATCGGTACCGAGCCACCCGAGGGCATCGAGGTGCGGGCGGTCACGGACGAGGCCGGGGTGGAGCTGGTGACCGAGGTCCACGAGCGGGCGTTCGACACGGACGGCGCGGGCCTCCGGCGCCGGTTGCTCGACCAGCTGGCCGCGCGGCCGGGCACCGTGGCCGCCGTTGTCGCCATGGCCGGCGACCGGCCGGTGAGCTCGGCGCGCCTGGAGCTGCCGCCCGGCACCGCCTTCGCCGGCCTGTGGGGCGGCGGCACCGTACGCGAGTGGCGTGGCAGGGGCATCTACCGCGCCCTGGTCGCCCACCGCGCCCGCCTCGCGGCCGAGCGCGGCTACCGCTACCTCCAGGTCGACGCCTCCGACCAGAGCCGCCCCATCCTCAGCGGGCTCGGGTTCACCCGGCTGTCCGCGACGACCCCGTACGTCTACGAGCCCTGACCTGCCGTCGCCGGGAAGTGGTGGGCCAGCGTGGCGTGCGGGTCCGCGTCGGCCACACGCGCGTGGTCGACGTGGACGGTGACCGCCGCAAGCCGGGGCAGTTGGTGCAGCAGGGCGTGCTCCGCCGCGACCGCCACCGCGTGCGCCTGGACGACCGTCAGCGAGGGGGCCACCACGACGGACGTCTCCGCGCGCAGGGAGTGGCCCAGCCACCGCATCCGCACGGCGCCCACACCCCGTACGCCCTCGACATGGGAGAGCACATGCTCGGCACGGTCCACCAGCGCGGGATCCACGGCGTCCATCAGCCGGTGCCACACCTCGCGCGCGGCGCCCCGCAGTACCAGCAGGATCGCGCCCGTGATGGCCAGCCCGATCAGCGGGTCCGCCCACCGCCACCCCAGTGCCGCCCCGCCCGCGCCCAGCAGCACCGCCAGCGAGGTGAACCCGTCGGTCCGGGCGTGCAGCCCGTCGGCGACCAGCGCGGCGGAGCCGATCGCCCGGCCCGTACGGATACGGGCCCTGGCCACCCACTCGTTGCCCGCGAAGCCCACCAGACCGGCCGCCGCGACGGCCGGCAGATGGCTCACGTCGTGCGGGTCCAGCAGCCGCCGCACCGCCTCGTACCCGGCGAAGGCCGCCGACGCGGCGATCACCAGCACCACGAACACCCCCGCCAGGTCCTCGGCCCGGCCGAAGCCATAGGTGTAGCGGCGGGTGGCGGCCCGTCGCCCCAGCACGAAGGCGAGCGCGAGCGGCAGCGCCGTCAGGGCGTCCGTGGCGTTGTGCACGGTGTCGCCGAGCAGCGCGACCGAGCCCGACAGCGCGGCGATGACCGCCTGGACGGCCGTCGTGACCGCCAGCACCGCGAACGAGAACCACAGCGTCCGCAGCCCCGCCGCCGACACCTCCAAAGCGGCGTCGATCCGCTCCCCGTGATGGTGATGATGGTGGTGTCCATGACCAGTCATGGACACCACCATGGCAGCCGGACCGCCTTGCAGCCACTGCCGAAAAGCGGTCCCTGACCAGCTGCGAAGGCCTTGCGCCTACCTGCCGGACGCGATGACCGGGTAGTGGTCCGACAGATTCGTGTACGTGTACTGCCTGCCCCAGCTGGAGACCGTCCAGGGCGCGCTCTGCTCCTTGATCACCTCGTTGGTCCAGCCGGCCGGCTTCGCGTGGCCGGCGCGGTGGAGGACGTAGTCGAGATCCTCGCGCGGGTCGTCGGGGTAGCGCTCGGCGGCGATCGAGTTCTCCTCGGTGTCGAAGGAGTACGGATGGCCCGTGCGCGCGTCCGCCCCCGCGAGGCCCGCGTCGGCGAGCATCGTGGCGTACTCGCCGCTGTGCGAGTCCACATTGAAGTCGCCCGCCACCAGCACCTGCTCGGACGACGGGATGTTCCTCGCGTCCAGGAAGGCGTCCATCGCCTTGAACTGCCGGCTGCGCATCTGCGCCGCCTCACCCGCCGAGCACCCCGGGTCGGTCGACTGGGCGTGCGTGCCGACGACGTGCACGCGCGAGCCGTTCACGTTCAGCACGGCGTACACGAAGCCCTTGTTGGAGTACCAGTCGGCGCCGCAGGCGTCCTTGTAGACGTACTGCTCCTTGCGGACGATCGGCCACTTGCTGAGCACCGTGACACCGCCGTCCTCCGGCGTCGTGGCCGAGTACGCGCCGCTCGTGGCGTCCCAGCCGTCCTTGCCACGGCCCATCACCGGCGTCTGGTACGGGTACTGGGCGGCGGCGTTGCGCATCAGAGCCTCCGAGGAGGAGTTGTCGAACGCCTCCTGGAGCACCACCACGTCCTGGCCACGGAAGAACGGCGCCGCCGGTATCTCCTTCGCCCGGTGGTCCTGTCCCCAGTTCGGGTACAGCGCCTTGCTGAAAAGGAACGCGTTGTACGACAGCACCTTGAGCGCCGGCGTCCCGGCCTCGGCGGAGGCGGCCGAAGCGGACGGGGCCGTCGCGGCCACCGCGGCGGCGGCGAGCACGGTCGAAAGGGCGGCGGACAGCGCGGCGCGCTTCACAGATCGCGGCACGGAAACTCCAGACGGAAGTGGGGGGTTGGACATCGCGCCGCACATCAAATCAGCCACGGTTACTTTCCGGTAGCCATCGTGTGCCGGGAATCTTGCGGACCCCGGTCCACCACACCAACTCATCCGCGGCGGATACTGGGACCATGAGCACTTCCTCCGCCGCGTACGCCCCCGCACCGCCCCCGCCCGGCGGAGTGCTCTGGAGCCTCGCGGGCGACATCCGGGGCCTGCTCATGCTGCCCGCCGCACTCACCCTCCAGGTCGCCCACCCCGCCGTCGGCGCCGGCGTCGACGAGCACTCCGTCTTCCGCACCGACCCCTGGGGCCGCGGAGAGCGCTCCCTGCGCTCGCTCCAGCTGTGGGTGTACGGAGGAGAGGACGCCGCCGAGGAAGGGCGCCGGCTCCGCAAGCTCCACGCCACCATCCAGGGCACCGACACCCGAGGGCGCCGCTACCACGCCCTCACCCCCGCGAACTACGCCTGGGTCCACGCCACCGGCTTCCCCGTCTACCAGCACGCCGCCCGCTACCTGATCCGGCCCATGACCGAGGCCCAGGAACGCAAGCTGTACGCCGAGTGGCTCCAGGTCGGGCGCGTCCTCGGCATCCACGACCGCGACATGCCCCGGACCATCGAGGAGTTCTGGCCCTACTACCGCAAGATCCTCGCCGACGAGATCGAGGCCACCGTCGTCGTACGCGAACTCGTCGCCACCAACAGCCCCGTCCCGCCGCCCGACAAGGGCCCGCTGCCGCTGCGGCTCCTCCTCCGCCTCCTGTGGCCGGTGCTGCTCCCGCCGCTCGCCCGCTTCCGCCGCTTCGTCACCATCGGACTGATGCCACCGGACGCCCGGGAGGCCATCGGCCTGGAGTGGACCGACGAGCAGGAGCGGGCGCTGCGCCGCTTCGGGCGGGTCGTCCGGGCCGTGGTACCCGTACTGCCCGAGCGGCTGCGCTACCTTCCGCTCGCGCGGGAGGCCCGCCGGCGGTACCGGCTCAGCCCCGAAGCGCGCGCAGGCCGCGCAGCCCACCCCGCGCGATGACGTCCGCGTACCACCGCGCGCTGTCCTTGGGCGTACGGCGCTGCGACGCGAAGTCCACGTGCACGATGCCGAACCGCTTGCCGTAGCCGTACGCCCACTCGAAGTTGTCCAGCAGCGACCACAGGAAGTACCCCCGTACGTCCACCCCGTCCGCGAGCGCCCGGTGCACCGCCGCCAGGTGGGCGTGCAGGTAGGCGACCCGCTCCGGGTCGTGGACGTCACCCGACGGGTCGGCGTAGTCGTCGTACGCCGCGCCGTTCTCCGTCACCATCAGCGGTACGCCGGGCAGCTCGTCCCGCAGCCGCGTCAGCAGCTCGTACAACCCCTCCGCGTCCACCGGCCAGTCCATCGCGGTACGCGGGCCCGGCGCCGGTACGAAACGGACATGCGGCTCGGCGCCCGGCCATGGCGACGGGAACGCGGACGTACCGGCCGCGACGACCGTGGGGGAGTAGTAGTTGATGCCCAGCGAGTCGACCGGCGTCGCGATCACGTCCAGGTCCCCGTTCCGGACGAACGACCAGTCCGTCAGCGCCGCCGTGTCCTCCACCAGGTCCGCCGGGAGACGCCCGTGGAAGACCGGGTCCAGGAAGAGCCGGTTGCCCAGCGCGTCGACGCGCCGCGCGGCATCACGGTCCGCCCCGCTGCCGGAAAGGGCCCGCACCGCATGGAGGTTGAGCGTCAGCGACACCTCCGCCGACGACGGGAGGGCGTCACGGAGCACCTGAACGGCCCGCCCGTGCGCCAGGTTCAGGTGGTGCGCGGCGCGCAGGGACGCGGCGGCGTCGGTACGGCCCGGGGCGTGCACCCCCGAGGCGTACCCCAGGAACGCCGCGCACCACGGCTCGTTGAGCGTCGTCCACGTGGCGACCCGGTCGCCCAGCGCGTCCGCCACCAGCCCGGCGTACTCGGCGAACCGCTCGGCCGTCTCCCGGTACGGCCAGCCGCCCCCCGCGGCGGAGCCGCTGATGTCCACAGTCTCCAGCTCCTGCGGCAGGTCCCAGTGGTAGAGGGTGACGACCGGCCTGATACCCGCGCTCAGCAACTCGTCGACAAGGCGGTGATAGAAATCCAATCCCTTCTGGTTGGCCGGACCCCGCCCGGTCGGCTGCACACGCGGCCACGCCACCGAGAACCGGTAGTCCGTCACGCCCAGGTCCTTCATCAGGGCGACGTCCTCGGCCATCCGGTGGTAGTGGTCGGCGGCGATGTCACCGGTGTCGCCGTTGCGGACCGCGCCCGGCGTACGGCTGAAGGTGTCCCAGATGGACGGCGCCCGGCCGTCCTCGTCGGCGGCACCCTCGATCTGGTACGCGGCCGTGGCCGTGCCCCAGCGGAAACCGGCCGGGAACGTGAGCTCGGTCATGAGACTCCCAACGAAAGACGGAGGAAAAGGGGAATCAGCCCTTGACGGCGCCCTGCATGATCCCGCCGACGATCTGCCGGCCCAGCAGACCGAACACCAGCAGCACCGGGAGCGTGCCCAGCAGCGTGCCCGCCATGATCACCGACTGGTCGTGGACGTAACCGCCGCCGAGCTGGCGCAGCGCGACCTGCACGGTCGGGTTCTGCGAGGACAGCGCGACGATCGGCCAGAAGAAGTCGTTCCAGGCCGCCATGAAGGTCAGCAGACCCAGCACCGCCATGCCCGGCCGGGCGACCGGAACGACGATCGACCGGAAGATCCGCGCGGAGGAGGCGCCGTCCACCCGCGCCGCCTCGATCAGCTCGTCCGGCAGCGCCTGCACCAGGAACTGCCGCATGAAGAACACCCCGAACGCCGACACCAGACCGGGCAGGATCACCGACTGGAGCTGATTCACCCACTCCAGCTCCGCGATCAGCATGAACAGCGGGATCACACCCAGCTGCGGCGGGATCATCATCGTCCCCACCGTGACTGCGAGCAGCGCGCCCCGGCCACGGAAGCGCAGCTTGGCGAAGGCGAACCCGGCGAGGGTGCAGCACAGCACCGTGCCTACGGTGATGGAGCCGGAGACGATCAGAGAATTGAGCAGGGCCTTGCCGATGTCCGCCTCCTCCATCACGGCTTCGAAGTTCCGCATCAGGTTCGGGCCGGGGAGGAGGGACGGGGGCACCTTCGCCAGGTCGGCGTTGGAACGGCTGGCGGCGACGATCGTCCAGTAGAACGGGAAGGCCGACACGAGGACGGCGACGACGAGGATCGCGTACGCGACCCTGCCGCCGTGCAGGGTGCGCCCAGCACGCCGTACGGTCATCGGCCGGCCTCCTTGAGGGAACGTCGGCGCACGATCAGGGCGTTGACCCCGACGAGCACCAGGATCAGCAGGAACATCACCCAGGCGATGGCGGCGGCACGGCCCAGGTGGAAGAAGCCCCAGCCCTGCTCGTACATGTACAGCCCGAGGGTCTGGTACTGGTGCGAGATGCCGCCCGAGACCGACCCCTCGAACAGCAACGGCTCACCGAACAACTGGGTGGCGCCGATCGTCGACACGACGGCGGTGAAGACGATCGTCGGACGCAACCCCGGCAGCGTGACGTGGAAGAACTGCCGCCACCGCGACGCCCCGTCCATCTCCGCCGCCTCGTACAGCTCGCTCGGGATGGACTGCATGCCCGCGAGGTAGATCAGTGCGTTGTAGCCGGTCCAGCGCCAGACGACGATGGTCGACACGGCGATCTGGGAGGCGACCGTGTCCGTCTGCCAGTCGACCGGGTCGACGCCGACCAGACCCAGTGCGTAGTTGACGAGCCCGAAGTCCCGGCCGAAGAGCTGCGCGAAGACCAGCGTCGCGGCGGCGACGGAGGTGGCGTACGGCAGCAGCATCGCCGTACGGAAGAACGTCCGCCCGCGCAGCTTGTAGTTCAGCAGGTGGGCCAGGCCCAGCGCCATCACGAGCTGCGGGACCGTGGAGATGACCCCGATGGTGAAGGTGTTGCGCAGCGAGATCCAGAAGAACCCGTCGGTGAAGAGGGCGGCGTAGTTGCCGAGCCCGCGCCACTCCATGTCGCCGGGGGTCTGGAGCTCGACGCGGTAGAGCGACACGAACGCCGTGTAGAGCAGCGGGAAGAGGCCGAAGGCGGCGAAGAGCGTGAAGAACGGGGCGATGTACGCGTACGGCGAGACGGCCCGCCATGCGCGGCGCGCCGTTCCTGCCGGAGCGGTGAGGGTCACTGTGCGGCCCTTCGGGGTCGGTACGGACGTGGACGGTTACGGCGGGGTGCGTGGCTCGCACGTGACCGGGGCCTGGGCCCGCCCCAGAAGGAAACGCGCAGTGGGTCGTGTTCTGCGTAAAACGACTGAGCTTGCGAAGGAGAGCCCAGGACACGGCCCACGGAGCGGACCCCAACGGCACGCCCCCAGCGCTCGGGCAACCCCGGGGGCGCCCGGGGAGGCACCGGCAGGGTGCCGCGCCCCGGCCGGGGGAGCGCCCCGGACGGCGGGCCCGCCTCGGGGTCAGCCCGTGACGTTCTCGACGCCCTTCTTCGCGTTCGACCACGCCTTCTCCGGTGATGTCCCCTTCCGCTCCACCTCGCTCAGCGCGTTCGTGATCTGGTCGGCGACGTTCTTGTCGTGGACGCCCAGCACCTGTACGGGGGCCTCCTTGGCGGCGTCGCCGAAGATCCGGCCGATCGGGGCGCCCGAGAAGTACGGGTCCTTGGCGTCGGCGACCCGAGCGATGGCACCGGTCGAGGAGGGGAAGTTGCCCTGCTTCTCGAAGAGCTTGGCCTGCTGCTCCGGCGCCGTGAGCCACTGGATCAGCTCGTACGCCTCCTTCTTGTGCTCGGCCGCGCGCGGCACGCTCAGGTACGAGCCGCCCCAGTTGCCCGCGCCGCCCGGCAGCTTGGCGATGTCCCATTTGCCCTTGCCCGCCTCACCGGCCTGGCCCTTGATGTACCCGAGCATCCAGGCGGGGCAGGGGATCGTGGCGAACGACCCGGCGGCGAAGGCCTGGTTCCACTGCGGGGACCACTGGTCCAGCTTGGCGCTCAGGCCGTCCGCCGCCGCGCGTGTGGCGGCGTCCCAGGCCGTCTTGACGGCCGGGTTCGACTCGTAGATCAGCGTGCCGGAGGCGTCGTAGTACCGCTCCTCCTCCTGCCCGATCATGATCGTGAAGAGGCTGCCCACGCTGTCCAGCCAGGCGCTCCTGGCGGGCGCCTTGGCCTTGTACTGCTTGCCGAGCTCCAGGTAGCCGTCCCAGGTGGCCCACTTCTCGGCGAGTACGGTGCGGTCGGTCGGCAGACCTGCCTGCTGGAACAGGTCCGTGCGGTAGCACATCGCCTCGGGCCCGACGTCCGTGCCGAGGCCGAGGACACGGCCGTCCTTCGTGGTCGCCGCCGACCACTTGGCCTCGGCGAACTGGCCCTTCAGCTTGTCCGCCCCGTACCTGGTGAGGTCCTCGAACCTGTCCGCCTGCTGCTGTGTGACCGAGGCGATGCGCCCGACCTCGATCGCCTGGACGTCGGCGAGTCCGCCTCCGCCGGCGAGGCGGGTCTGGAGGGACTTCCAGTAGTCCTGCTCGTCCTCCGTGTCCGTCTGCTTGATCTTGATGCCGGGGTGCAGCTTCTCGTACTCGGCGTAGAGCCCCGCCTCCTTGTAGCCGAAGGAACCGAAGAGGTCCACGGTGAGCGTGACCGTGCCGTCGGACGCCTGGTCCGAGGCGCCGGATCCGCAGGCGGCGAGCAGTACCCCGGTGAGCGCGAGCGCACCGAGTCGGACGGTGGCCCTCCTGACGGTGGCGGCTCGGGCGATGAGCATGGGAAGCCTCCTTGGCTTCGGCGGGGGAGCGGCGGCGGTTCAGGGCGGTCCCAGGGTCCTGGCGCCAGGCACGCTCTGAGAGCGCTCTCAGGCAGCTGCCCTGGAGCGTGCCGCGCGCACCCTTCCCCCGTCAAGACTCGAACGCATAACGGCCGTCGATGCCGACCACTCCCCCAGCAATTTCCCTACGGGTTCCCTGTATTGACAGTCACGTTTCAGGAGTTTTACGTTCCTGGGCACCTGAGAGCGCTCTCGCCACGCTCTCCCGCCCATCCATTCGAGGTGCCGACATGCCATCCCCCCGCACCCGGCCAGCCGCACTGCTCCTCGTCACCACCGTGGCCGCTCTCGGCCTCACCGCGACCACCGCCACCCCCGCCACGGCCGCCACCGTCCCCGTCGGAGCCGGCAGCTACTCCGACACCCGTCCCCCCGGAACCTCCGGCCCCACCACCAACACCGGCACCCCCGTCACCCCCAAGCTCACCCCCGCCGCCCAGGGCAAGCCGATGCCCACCAACGACTGGTGGTCCTCGCTGGCCTTCCAGCGGTACGGCGACAACCCCTGGTCCACCCCCATGTACGGCCACCCGCTCACCTACCAGGCCACCGCCGCCGGCCTCGACATCGGTTACCCGACCACCCCCGCGATCGTCGGCGATGGCCGACAGTACGAGTACGCCCACAAGCGCGACCTCACCCTCGGCCTGACCGGCCTCAACTCGCCGGACACCAAGGCCGACGCCTGGTCGGACTGGACCGTCACCCCCTACTGGTCGGACGGCGCCCGCGCTCTCCGTACGACCATCGGCCACGGCATGCCGTTCGTGTACGCCAAGGGCACGGGCGGCGACGCGCGGATCACCACCGCCACCGCCCCGACCGTCTTCGCCGACCAGGGCAACGTCCTCGGCATCACCGTCGCGGGCCACCACTACGCCCTGTTCGCCCCCGCGGGCACCGACTGGACGGTCTCCGGCTCCACGCTGACGGCCGGGCTCGGCGGCAAGGACTACTTCTCGCTCGCCGTCCTGCCGTCGCCGGACGCGCTGGCCACGTACCGGAAATACGCGTACAGCTTCGTCACCGGCTCGAAAGTGGCCTGGAGTTCCACCGGAGGAACGGTCAGGGCCACCTACAGCCTCACCACCCAGGCCCAGGAGGGCAGCGAGACCGGCACTCTCCAGGCCCTCTACCGGCACCAGTGGCTCAACACCACGGACGCGCTGACCCCGTACACGTACGTCTCACCGCGCGGCACCATGAAGGTCCGCGAGTCCACCACCTTCACCACCAGTCAGCGGGCCGCCGCCGTACTGCCCGGGCTGCCCAAGTCCGGGGGCGTCGACGCGGCCCGCCTGCGCGGCTACCTGAACGAGGCCGCGAACGCCGCCGACCCCTTCTCCGGCGCCACGGACACGTACTGGACCGGGAAAGCCCTCGGCCGCCTCGCCCAACTGGTGCCCCTCGCCGACCAGATCGGCGAGACCGCGATCCGCGACAAGCTGATCGGCCTGCTCAAGGGGCGGCTCCAGGACTGGTTCACGGCCGGAGGCGCCAACGAGTTCTCGTACGACCGGACCTGGAAGACCCTCACCGGCTACCCCGCCTCCTACGGCAGCGACACCGAGCTCAACGACCACCACTTCCACTACTCGTACTACGTCTACGCGGCGGCGATCGTCGCCCAGTACGACCCCGCCTGGGCCGCCGACTCCGCATGGGGCGGCATGGTCAGGACGCTCGTACGGGACGCGGTCAACCCCAGCCGCACCGACAGCGCCTTCCCCTTCCTGCGGGGCTTCGACGTGTACGCGGGCCACAGCTGGGCCTCCGGCCACCAGGGCTTCGCGGCCGGCAACAACCAGGAGTCGTCGTCCGAGTCCACCAACCTCAGCGCGGGCCTCGTCCTGTGGGGCTCGGCCACCGGGGACACCGCCCTGCGTGACCTGGGCACGTACCTGCTGACCACCGAGTCCGAGGCCATCGCCCAGTACTGGTTCGACGCCGACCAGCAGGTCTTCCCCGCCTCCTTCGGGCACGACACCGCCGGCATGGTGTGGGGGAGCGGCGCCGCGTACGCCACCTGGTGGACCGCGAATCCCGAGGAGATCCACGGGATCAACGTCCTGCCGGTCACCGGAGGTTCCCTGCACCTGGGCGGCGAGAAGGCGGCCATCCGCCGCAACATCGCCGAGATGGAGCGTGAGAACGGCGGCCCGGCCGTCGAATGGCGCGACCTCCTCTGGGAGTTCCAGTCGCTGGCCGACCCCGCCGCCGCCAAGGCGAAGTGGGACGCCGGTCACGCCTCGTACACCCCCGAAGCGGGCGAGTCGAAGGCGCACACGTACCACTGGATCGCCACGATGGACGCGCTCGGCGCGCCCGACGCCACCGTGACCGGGGACATTCCGACGTCGGCCGTCTTCAGCAAGGGCACGGTACGGACGTACGCGGCCCACAACCACGGCTCCTCCGCCCGCACGGTGACCTTCTCCGACGGCGCGAAGCTCACCGTCCCGGCGCGCTCGACCGCCACGGGGACGGGCACGGGCGGCGACCCCGGCCCCATCCCCGGAACCGGCGACACCTTCCAGCTCCGCACCGGCGGCACCCTCACCACGGCGACCGGCGCGGCGGCGGGCAGCGACACCATCGCCTCGGCGGGCGGCACGAACCACGACGGCACCCCGCACCAGCCGCTGGTGTACGAGGCCAGGGGCGTCAACGGCACGCTCAAGGCGGGCGTGGCCACCGCCTTCCGGCTCCAGGTCGACGCGGGCAGCACGGTGGGGCTGGGTCAGCAGGCGCGGGTCGGTTACGACCTGACCGGCGACGGGACCTTCGAGCGGACGGAGACGTACCACTACTTCGCGACCGACCCGGTGACCGGCTGGGAGGAGTACAGCCAGGCGCGCGGGCTGAAGTCGGCGACGGGCGCGCTCGGCGACCTGAAGGGCGGCACCGTACGCCTGGAGGTGTGGCACGCCATCGGCCACGGCACGGCCCGGCTCCAGACCGGCACGGACCGGTCCGTGCTGGTCATCCCGTACGGCTAGGCCCAGTCCGGCCGATCTTGCCGGGCTCGCGTGCCCGCTCACTGATCCGGCCTGATCGACCGGACAGGACCTAGGTGTGCTGTCCGGAGACGTTGGTGACACGCGTGCTGGGTTCTTGAACGGGTG
>NZ_NBCN01000037.1:0-45761 GCF_002099185.1 Streptomyces sp. CB03238
ACGTCAGTCAGACCCTGAGCCACGACCACCGGAACCCGCTACGAGTATCAATGTCAGTCCCCTCCTGTAGCTTCCGTGAGGAGGCAAGGGGAAGCGCGACAGGGGTGGACACCATGAGCGATGCGGCCGTACAGGACCAACTGGAGCAGTACCGGACCGAGCTGACCGGGTACTGCTACCGCATGCTGGGATCGGCCTTCGAGGCGGAGGACGCCGTCCAGGACACGATGGTCCGGGCGTGGCGGAGCTTCGATAAGTTCGAGGGCCGGTCCTCGGTGCGCTCCTGGCTGTACCGGATCGCGACGAACGTATGCCTGGACGCGCTGAACGCGGGCAACCGCCGGGCGCGGCCGATGGACCTGACCGCGCCGACACCGGTGGCGCAGGCCCAGCTGAACTCGCGCCCGGAGGTCACCTGGCTGGAGCCGGTGCCGGACGGGCGGGTGCTGCCGTCGGTCGCCGACCCGGCGGAGACGACGGTGGCCCGGGAGACGGTGCGACTGGCGTTCGTGGCGGCGCTCCAGCACCTGCCGCCCAAGCAGCGGGCGGTGCTGATCCTGCGCGAGGTGCTGGCGTGGAGGGCGAGCGAGGTGGCGGAGCTGCTCGGCACCTCGGTCGCGTCGGTCAACAGCGCATTGCAGCGGGCGCGGGCGACGCTCGCCGAGTCCGAACCGGCGAAGACCGACACGGCCGACCCGCTCGACGAGGAGCAGAAGAAGCTCCTCGACCGGTATGTGGCGGCGTTCGAGGGGTACGACATGGCGGCACTGACCGCGCTGCTCCACGAGGACGCCACGCTGTCCATGCCGCCCTACGACCTGTGGCTCCGGGGCCACGACGACATCACCGGCTGGATGCTGGGCGTCGGCGAGGTGTGCCGGGGTTCACGGCTGGTTCCGGTGGTGGCGAACGGCACGCCGGCGTTCGCGCACTACCACCCGGATCCGGAGGGCGGTTTCAGCCCGTGGGCGCTCATGGTCATCGAGATCGTGGACGGGAAGGTCTCGGGCATCACGTCGTTCCTGGACGTGAAGCGCTGGTTCCCGTTGTTCGATCTTCCGGAGCGGCTGGAGGCGTGACCTCACCGAGCAGCCCGTCCAGCCCGACCAGCTCCAGCAGCTCACGGACGGCGGGCTGCGCGTTGCGTACGGTCATCCGGCGGCCCAGCCGCTGAGCGGTCAGCCGCAGCCGGGCCAGAGCCTCGACGGTGACGAGGTTCGGCCGGGTGACGCCGCCGATGTCGCAGATGACGTCGCAGCCGACGTCACCGCCGCCGCTCCCGCTGAGCAGCTCGGTCAGCTCCTCGCAGAGGCGGGGTACGTCGGCCGGCTCGATGACGCCGACGACGAGGAAGATTTTCGGATCCGTGGTGTCCACATGAAAGGAGACCCGCGCCGGGGACGGAACTCATCGGTGCCCGTACGCTCCGGATCATGACTGTTGATCCTGTCGAGCTGGTGATCTTCGACTGCGACGGCGTCCTGGTGGACAGCGAACGGATCTGTGTGCGCGTCGACGCGGAGATCTGCGCCGACCTGGGCGCCTCCTTCACGGAAGCGGAGATCGTCGAGTTCTTCGTGGGCTCGTCGTCCGAGACGTACACGGCGATCGTCGAGGAGCGGCTGGGCCGGCCGCTGGAGCCGGACTGGTTCGACGCGTACGAGCACCTCCACCAGGAGGCGCTGGACGCGGAGCTGACCGTGGTCGACGGGATAACGGACGCGCTGGACGCCCTGTCGGTGCCGTACTGCCTCGCCTCCAACGGCGGCCACGCCTCCATCCGCCGCAACCTGACCACCACGGGCCTGCTCCCCCGCTTCGAGGGCCGCGTCTTCAGCGCGGCCGATGTCCCGCGCGGCAAGCCCGCCCCGGACCTCTTCCTCCACGCGGCGGCCACGATGGGCGTCCCGCCGTCCCGCTGCGCGGTCGTCGAGGACAGCCCGTACGGCGTCGCCGCCGCCCGCGCGGCCGGCATGCGTGCCTTCGGCTACTGCGGCGGCCTGACGCGGGCGGAGCGGCTGGCGGGCGAGGGGACGGTGGTCTTCGACGACATGCGGGAGCTGCCGGGGCTGCTGGCGGAATCGCCGGCATGACCAGGGCTGTGGACGAGGAGATCGCCGGCGTCGCGTGGGACCGGCTCTTCCACGCCTACGGGACGGCCACGGACACCCCGGCCCATCTGCGGGGCCTGCTCACCGAGGACGAGCAGGCGATCTCGGCGGCGTCCGAGCACCTGTGGTCGGCGATCCTGCACCAGGGCACGGTCTGGCCCGCGACGGCGCCCGCCGCGAAAATCGTCGCGAGGATGCTCACGCGGCCGGCCCTGCGGGAGGGCGCGCTGGTGTTTCTGCGGCAGGTGGCGGTGGCCTCCTACCTCGGGGACCAGGCCGATGAGCTGCGGTCCGTGGCGTATCCGGCGGACCGGCGGCCCAGGCCGCGATCGACTCCTGGGCGGCTGCGTACATCGCCGGGGACGAGGACGACCAGGTCGACATGTGGGCGGACGACGACGGGACCGGCGACCTGGTGCTGACGCGCTCGGTGCTCGACTGCTACGACGCCTTTCCCGAACTGCTCGCCGCGGTGACGCCGTTGCTGGACGACACCGACCCGGCGGTCCGCACGGCGGCGTGGTCGGCGGCGGCCCGGTTGGCGCGCCACCCCGCAGCGGTACCGGCGGCTGCCGAACTCCGTTCCCGGCTGGAGCAGTCGGCCCTGGACGCGGGCTCCGTCGAAAAACGCGCCTCGCTCCTCCTGGACCTCGGCGGCCTGGGCGGGAAGCCCCGCGCCTGGCTTCCGGACCCGCATCCGGCCGTACGGGGCGCCGCCGCCCTCGCGCCCGCCCTCGCCGAAGACCCGGGCGCGCTCGACGCGTTGGTGACCCTGGCCGGCTCGCCCCGCGCCTTCGACGCCCTGTCGGCGCTCCCCCGCTTCGGCGGCGAGCCCACCCGGTGGACGCTGATCGCGACCGTGTGCGCCCGCGTGACGGACTTCGCGCGGCTGTACCCGGCGGCGCTCGCCACCCTGCCACTGGCCTTCCGGCTGGCCCCCTGCCCGGACCTGGGCCCGTATCTGCGGGTCGCCTTCCCCGACGGCCGGCCCACCGAGCCGAGCCCGCACCAATGCGCCCTGGCGGGGGCAGTCGCCGCCCGCGATGAGCTGTGGGACCCGGTGAACGGCAACCGGCGGATCACCTTCGGGCATGGCGGTCTCCTCTTCCGGTGCGTCACCGATCCCAGCATGCCGAACGGGACCGACGGAGGTCCATCGGTCCCGTTCAGCCGTACGAGTGTCAGGCGATACGTTCCAGCACCACCGGGGTCGGGTCGTACGCCGTGCCCGCCGCCGCGATGTCGAAGGCGCCGTCCAGGGACTTCAGGGCGTAGTCGAACTTCTCCGGGGTGTCCGTGTGGAGGGTCAGCAGCGGCTGGCCCGCCGTGACGGTGTCGCCCGGCTTGGCGTGGAGTTCGACGCCGGCGCCCGCCTGGACCGGGTCCTCCTTGCGGGCGCGGCCCGCGCCGAGGCGCCAGGCGGCGACGCCGACGCCGTACGCGTCGAGGCGGGTGAGGACGCCCGAGGAGGGGGCGGTGACGACGTGCTGTTCGCGGGCGACCGGGAGGGGGGCGTCCGGGTCGCCGCCCTGGGCGGCGATCATGCGGCGCCAGACGTCCATCGCCGAGCCGTCCGCGAGGGCCTTCGCCGGGTCGGCGTCCTTGATACCGGCCGCGTCGAGCATCTCGCGGGCGAGTGCCAGGGTCAGCTCGACGACGTCGGCGGGGCCGCCGCCGGCGAGGACCTCGACGGATTCGCGCACCTCCAGGGCGTTGCCCGCGGTGAGGCCCAGCGGGGTCGACATGTCGGTGAGGAGCGCGACGGTCTTCACACCGTGGTCGGTGCCCAGGCCCACCATGGTGGACGCCAGCTCGCGGGCGTCGGCGATGTTCTTCATGAACGCGCCCGAGCCGACCTTGACGTCCAGCACCAGCGAGCCGGTGCCCTCGGCGATCTTCTTCGACATGATCGACGAAGCGATCAGCGGGATCGCCTCGACCGTGCCCGTGACGTCGCGCAGCGCGTACAGCTTCTTGTCGGCGGGGGCGAGGCCGTCGCCCGCCGCGCAGATCACCGCGCCGGTGGTGTCGAGGACGTGCAGCATCTCCTCGTTGGACAGCAGCGCCCGCCAGCCGGGGATGGACTCCAGCTTGTCGAGCGTGCCGCCGGTGTGGCCGAGGCCCCGGCCGGACAGCTGCGGTACGGCGGCGCCGCACGCGGCGACCAGCGGCGCGAGCGGCAGGGTGATCTTGTCGCCGACGCCCCCCGTGGAGTGCTTGTCGGCGGTGGGGCGGGACAGGGAGGAGAAGTCCATCCGCTCACCGCTGGCGATCATCGCGGCGGTCCAGCGGGCGATCTCCGTACGGTTCATGCCGTTGAGCAGGATCGCCATCGCCAGCGCCGACATCTGCTCGTCGGCGACCTCGCCGCGCGTGTAGGCGTCGATGACCCAGTCGATCTGCTCGGGGCTCAGCTCGCCCCGGTCCCGCTTGGTGCGGATGACGGAAATCGCGTCCATGGTCTTGAAGGTTCCTTCCAGTACGCGCAAAGAGAAGCAGGGAGAAGAAGGAAGGACGACCCCTCCGCGGACAGCGCGGAAGGGTCGTCCCGTCCTAGGTGAGGTGCTGGGGCCCGAACGCCTGCGGCAGCATGTCGGCGAGCGTCAGCACGCCCGCCGGGGTGTCCAGCAGCAGTTCGTCGCCGCCGAACTCGTACAGCAGCTGCCGGCAGCGGCCACACGGCACCAGCACCTGGCCGCGCCCGTCCACGCACACGAAGTGCGTGAGCCGGCCGCCGCCCGTGGCCTGGAGCTGGGAGACCAGCCCGCACTCGGCGCACAGGCCGATGCCGTACGAGGCGTTCTCCACGTTGCACCCGGTGACCGTGCGGCCGTCGTCGACGAGGGCCGCCGCGCCCACCGCGTAGCCGGAGTAGGGGGCGTACGCGTGGGACATGGCCTCGCGGGCGGCGTCGCGCAGCCCCTGCCAGGGGTCGGACGTCACTTGCCCTGGCCCCTCTTGTACGGCATGCCGTCCGCCTTGGGCATCCGCAGCCGCTGTGCGGAGACGGCCAGCACCAGCAGGGTGGTGACGTACGGCGCGGCGTCGACGAACTGGCTGGGCAGCGCGTCGGTGAGCGCGTACCAGGCGAAGAGCCCGGCCGACACGGCGGTGGCGACGGCGGCGGCCACGTACCGCTTCTTGTACAGCTGCCAGATGACCAGCGCGGCCAGCAGGATCGCCAGCAGCAGGAGCATGGCGTGGACGTTCTCCGCGCCTCCGCGCAGCTTGAGGCTGTCGGTGAAGCCGAACAGTCCGGCGCCGAGGGCCATGCCGCCCGGCATCCAGTTGCCGAAGATCATCGCCGCGAGGCCGATGTAGCCGCGGCCGCCGGTCTGGCCCTCCTGGTAGATACCGGTGGAGACGATGGCCAGGAAGGCGCCGCCGAGGCCCGCGAGGGCACCGGAGACGAGCACGGCGATGTACTTGTACTTGTAGACGTTGACGCCCAGGGACTCGGCGGCGACCGGGTTCTCACCGCACGAGCGCAGCCGCAGGCCGAAGCCGGTGCGCCACAGGATCCACCAGGTGGCGGGGATGAGCAGCAGCGCGACGACGGTGAGCAGGGACAGGTTGGTGACCAGGCCGCCCAGGACGCCCGCGAGGTCGGAGACGAAGAACCAGTGCTTGGCCTGGAGGTCGGCCAGTCCGTCCGACATCCCGGGGATGGTGATGTCGGTGATCTGGTCGATGCGCGGCGACTGCTTCGACGAGCCGCCCTCGGCCTCCGCGAACGTGAAGTTCGACAGGTAGCGGGTGACGCCGACGGCGAGGATGTTGATGGCCACACCGGAGACGATGTGGTTCACGTTGAACGTGACCGTCATCAGCGCGTGCAGCAGCCCGCCGAGCACCCCGCCGAGGATGCCGAGCGCGACACCGGTCCACGGGCCCCACTGGTAGCCGGCCCAGGCGCCGAACCAGGTGCCGAGGATCATCATGCCTTCGAGGCCGATGTTGACCACGCCGGCCCGCTCGGCCCACAGGCCGCCGAGACCGGCCAGTCCGATCGGGATGGCCAGCTGCAGAGCGCCGGAGATCTGGCCCACGGAGGTGAGGTCGTTCGCACCGCTGATGACGCGGACCAGCGAGAACAGGGCCAGGCCGCCCGCGATGAGCAGCAGGATGACGGGCAGGGACAGCCGGCGGCGTCCGCCGCCCTTCTTGGGCGCCGCGGCCGCGGCCGTGACAGTGCTCGTGGACTCGCTCATGCTGCCCTCAACTCGTTTGCTTCTCCGCCCGCACGGCGCAGCGGTGCGGCTTTCGTGGTCGTCTGCGGCCCGGCGGCCGTGCGTGCGTCGCTCACGGAGCCACGGCCTCCTTCTTCTCGCGGGCCTGGGCGGCAAGCTCCTCGCCGACCTTCTGCTGCTGACGGCGCAGCCCGTACTGCCGGACGAGTTCGTACGAGACGACGACCGCGATCACGATCAGGCCCTGCATGATCGTGGTGATCTCCTTCTCGTAGCCCTGGGTCTCCAGGGAGCCCGCGGTCTTCTCCAGGAAGGAGATGAGCAGTGCGGCGAAGAAGATGCCGACGGGGCTGTTGCGGCCGAGCAGGGCGATGGTGATGCCCGTGAAGCCGACACCGACGGGGAAGCTCAGGCTGTACGTGTGGGTCTGGCCGAGCAGCATCGGCATGCCGGCGAGGCCGGCGACCGCGCCCGAGATCAGCATGGCGGTGAGGACCATCTTCTTGGCGTCCACGCCGCTCGCCTGGGCGGCGGTGCCGCTGGCGCCGGTGGCGCGCAGGTCGAAGCCGAAGCGGGTGCGGCTGAGAATGAACCAGTAGACGATGCCCAGCGCGAAGGCGACGAAGGTGAAGCCGTAGACGGTGCCGCCGTCCAGGTCCAGGCCGGGCATCCAGCCGGACTCGGGGATCTCACCGGTGGTCAGGTCGTTGGAGCCGGGGAGCTGCACACCGAAGTTGGCGGGCAGGATAAGCCAGGCGATCATGCTGTTGGCGATGGCGTTGAGCATGATCGTCGCGACGACCTCGCTGACGCCGCGCGTGGTCTTCAGGATGCCCGCGATGCCGGCCCACAGGGCGCCGACGACCATGGCGACGACCACGATCAGCAGGATGTGCAGCGGCCCGGGCAGCGTGACGGCGGCGCCGGCGACCGCGGCGAGCATCACCGCGAGCCGGTACTGGCCGTCCACACCGATGTTGAACAGGTTCATCCGGAAGCCGATGGCGACGGCCAGCGCGGCGAGGTAGTACGTGCCGGTCTGGTTGAGGATGTTGACCTGGACGTCGACGAACTGGGCGCTGTCGACCATCAGCGGGTACAGCCCGAACGGGTCACGGCCCGAGACCAGCAGCACCACGGTGGTGAGCAGGAAGGCCACGACCAGGGCGAGCACCGGGCCGGCGAGGCCCAGGATCAGCCGGTCCTTGTCGAACTTCTTCATCGGCCCTCACCGTTCGCGTTCTCGTTGTGCTCAAGGTGGCCGGTGGCGGCGCCGGTCATGGCCGAGCCCAGCTCCTCGGGGGTGATCGTGGCGGGGTCGGCGTCCGCGACCAGCCGGCCGCGGTACATCACCCGCAGGGTGTCGGAGAGCCCGATGAGCTCGTCCAGGTCGGCGGAGATCAGCAGCACCGCCAGGCCCTCGCGGCGGGCCTCACGGATCTGGTCCCAGATCTGCGCCTGCGCGCCGACGTCCACGCCACGGGTGGGGTGGGCGGCGATCAGCAGCTTGGGGTGGTGGCTCATCTCGCGGCCGACGATCAGCTTCTGCTGGTTGCCGCCGGACAGGGAGGCCGCGGTGACCTCGATGCCGGGGGTGCGTACGTCGTACTCGCGCACGATCCGCTCGGTGTCGCGGCGGGCGGCCTTGAGGTCGAGCAGGCCGCGCTTGCTGTTGGGCGCCTCGGTGACGTGGCCGAGGATGCGGTTCTCCCAGAGCGGGGACTCCAGCAGCAGGCCGTGGCGGTGGCGGTCCTCGGGGATGTAGCCGATGCCGCCCTCGCGGCGCTTGCGGGTCGGCGCGTGGGAGATGTCGTCGCCGTCGAGGGTGATCACACCGCCGTCGGGGTCGCGCAGGCCGATGAGGGCCTCGATGAGCTCGGTCTGGCCGTTGCCCTCGACGCCGGCGATGCCCATGACCTCGCCCTTGTGGATGGTGAAGTCGATGCCCCCGAGGACCTCGCGGACGATGCCGTCCGGGTCGGTCTCGGTGAGCCGGAGGTCCCGCACCTTCAGCATCGGTACGTCCGTCACCGTGGACTCGCGGGTCTCCGGGGAGGGCAGCTCGGCGCCCACCATCAGCTCGGCGAGCTGCTTGGTGGTGGCGGTGCGGGGGTCGGCGGTGCCGACGGTGGTGCCGCGGCGGATGACAGTGATGTCGTCGGCCACGGACAGCACCTCGCCCAGCTTGTGCGAGATGAAGATGACGGTGAGGCCCTCGGCCTTGAGCTCGCGCAGGTTGGCGAAGAGCGCGTCGACCTCCTGCGGGACGAGCACGGCGGTCGGCTCGTCGAGGATGAGGGTGCGGGCGCCGCGGTAGAGGACCTTGAGGATCTCGACGCGCTGGCGGTCGGCGACGCCGAGCTGCTCGACGAGGGCGTCGGGGCGGATGTTCAGCCCGTACGCGTCCGAGATCTCCATGATCTTCTTACGGGCCTTGCCCCCGATGCCGTACAGCTTCTCGCCGCCGAGGACGACGTTCTCCAGCACGGTGAGGTTGTCGGCCAGCATGAAGTGCTGGTGGACCATGCCGATGCCGATGGCGATGGCGTCGGCCGGGCTGGAGAAGGAGACCCGCTTGCCGTCGATGGTGATGGTGCCCTCGTCCGGCTTCTGCATGCCGTAAAGGATCTTCATCAGGGTCGACTTGCCGGCCCCGTTCTCACCGATCAGGGCGTGAACGGTGCCCTTGCGGATCGTGATGTCGATGTCGTGGTTGGCGACGACGCCGGGGAAGCGCTTGGTGATGCCGCGCAGTTCTACGGCAGCAGCCGGCGGCGACGACGGACTGGACGCGTTGATGACGCACTCTCCTTGGCGGGAAAGGAGCGGGGAGCGGGAGGGGGCAGATCCCGAAGCTATCGCGCCGCGCGGGGCTCTACGCGCGTAGCGACAGCGAAGGGGAGAAACCAGGGGACGGGCGGACATGGTCCGGGTCCGGAGGGCGGCTTTCGCCGCCGCTCCGGACCCGCGGAAACCATGTTCCGGCCGCGCGGTTACGGAGCGGTCTTGACCTTGATCTTGCCGGCGATGATGTCGGCCTTGGCCTTGTTCACCGCTGCGGTCACGGTGGTCAGCTTGGTGTACGCCGGGTTGGAGGTGGCCAGGCCCACACCGTCCTTGTCGAGGCCGTAACGGACCTCACCGGACTGCGGCTTGCCGTCCTTGACCGACTTGATCAGGTTGTAGACGGAGTCGGAGACGTCCTTGGTCACCGAGGTGAGGATGTACTCCTTGTAGGCCGCCAGGCCCTTCTGGTTGTACTGGTCGGAGTCGACGCCGATGGCCCACTTCTTGGCCTTGGCGGCGGCCTCGATCGAACCCGAGCCGGCGAGACCGGCGGCGGCGTAGATCACGTCGGCGCCGGCGTCGAGCTGGCCCTGCGCGGCGGCCTTGCCGAGGTCGGGCTTGGAGAAGCCACCGAAGTCCGGCGGCTGCGTCAGGTACTGGACCTTGACGTTGACGTTCTTGTCGGTGTCCTTGACGCCCTGGACGAAGCCCGCCTCGAACTTCTTGATCAGCGGGGTCTCGACACCGCCGATGAAGCCGACGGTCTTGGACTTGGTCACCTTGGCGGCGGCGACACCGGCCAGGTAGGAGCCCTGCTCCTCGTTGAACACCAGGTTGGCGATGTTCTTGCCGGTCTTCGAGGTGTCGTCGATCAGGCCGAAGGTGGTCTTCGGGAACTTCGGCGCGACCTCGGCGATGGCGGGCGCGTACGCGAAGCCGACGCCGATGACCGGGTTGTTGCCGGCGCGGGCCAGCTCGGTCAGGCGCTGGACCTTGTCCGGGTCGCCCTCGCCCTCGTTGGGCTCGGCCTCGGCACCCTTGAAGCCGAGTTCCTTCTCGGCCCTCTCCAGGCCGGCGAAGGCGGCGTCGTTGAACGACTGGTCGCCACGGCCACCGATGTCGTACGCGATGGCCGCCTTGGCTTCGCCGTCGGAAGCGCTGTCCGACGTTTTTCCGCCACACGCGGTGGCGCTGAGCGCGAGTGCCGCGGATGCGACGCCCACAGTTGCGATCCTGGTGATCCGGCGCAAGGGAGGCTCCTTCGACCTGACCTAAGCGCCTCTTCCGGCGCTGGTTTCGCGGCGATCGTAACGCGCGTAGATGTCAGGTAAAGGCCTGTTCGGTAGCCGTTACCAGATCGACGCGAACAGCGCATGACGTCCGCGATACCGCCACGAGGCGTAGTGGGGCACTGCCGGTTCGTGACCGGAAATGGCGGGTCGGGGGAGCCTCGTGGCGGGCCTCGTGGCGGGGCGGAGCGGGGGTCAGAGACCGCCGTCGATGAGCGCGGCGGCGGTGAAGAGTTCGACGCCGACCTGGATGGCCCGCTCGTCGACGTCGAAGTTGCCCCGGTGGAGGTCGAGCCTGGCCGTATCACCCGGGCGGCGGACCCCCAGGCGGGCCATCGCGCCGGGGACGTGCTCCATGTACCAGGAGAAGTCCTCGCCGCCCAGGCTCTGCTCGGTGTCCTCGATCGCGTACGCCCCGCACCGCGCCTCCATCGCGTCGTGCAGCAGCTGCGCGACGGACGCGTCGTTGACGACGGGCGGGACGCCCCGGACGTACTCGATCTGGCACTTGGCGCCGTGCAGCGTCGCCACCTCGTCGATCGCGGCGTACACCTGGTCCGGGGCGTGCCGCCAGGCCTCCAGGTCCAGGCAGCGGACCGTGCCGCCCAGCTCGGCGCGCTGCGGGATGACGTTGGGCGCGTGCCCCGCCTCGATGCGGCCCCAGGTCAGGACCAGCCCGGCACGGGTGTCGATCCGGCGGGACAGCAGTGCGGGCGCATCGACGGCGACGCGGGCGGCGGCGGTGACCATGTCGGTCGTCAGGTGCGGGCGCGCGGTGTGGCCGCCGGGCCCGTCGAGGGTGACCTCCAGCCGGTCACAGGCGGAGGTGATCGCCCCGGTGCGCAGCCCGATCCTCCCCGCGTCCACGCGCGGGTCGCAGTGCACGGCGACGATCCGTCCCACGCCGTCCAGTACGCCGGCGTCGATGGCGGTGATCGCGCCGCCCGGCATGACCTCCTCGGCGGGCTGGAAGATCAGGCGCACCGCGTTCGGCAGCAGGCCCTCCCGGGCCAGGTCCGCCAGCACCAGGCCGGCCCCGAGGACGACGGTGGTGTGCACGTCGTGGCCGCAGGCGTGGGCCCGGTCCGGCACGGTGGAGCGGTACGGGACGTCCGTCTTGGTGTCCGGGATGGGCAGCGCGTCGATGTCCGCGCGGATCGCCAGCATGGGGCGTACGCCGTCCCACGTACCGATGTCGCACATGAGCCCGGTGCCGCCTGGGAGGATCCGGGGGGTGAGCCCCGCCGCTTCGAGCCGCGTCTTGATCGCCGCGGTGGTGCGGAACTCCTGGAAGCCCAGCTCGGGATGCATGTGCACATCCCGGCGGAACGCGATCAACTCGGCGCGCAGGCTCTCGGGCAGCGCGCCGAGCAGGGGCGTATCGCCGGGAACGTCTGTTTCGGGGTCGCGGGACATCACCTTGTTCACCCATGAAAGGGTAGGCGCGTTTGGCCCTCAACTAACGTGTGATCTACAAAACTTCAGCCCGATAGGGGAAAGAAACCCTGGACAGCGGGCTTGAGGGCAGGGCGAAGTGGGTAAACTCACGCGTTTTCAGGCTTTGGTCGATCTTTCTCGGTCGGCTTCCGGTCAGGTGTTCGCGTTCGTGATCGGGTACCCGGTGGGGCGGTTTCCTACGCCGCGGTCACGCTCCCGTGAGGGACAGTCCGTGCACCGATCGTGCCGACTCGGCCACCCCCGCCAGGAAGCCCTGCGCCCGGGGCGAGGCGGTCTCGCGCAGCCACTCCGGCGCTATCCCGCACACGGCGATCGTGACGCCAGTGCCCACGAGCGCCGCCGGCAGCGTGTGCACGACCGTGGAGGGGAAGCTCAGCACCGTACGGCCGATCGGGCCGCGCCGGGCGATCAGCTCCAGCGGCAGGTCCGGGCGGACGATCTCCAGGCCCGTCTCCACCGCTATCCGGTGCAGCTTCTCCACGCTCTCGCGGCGGTGCGCGAAGTAGCGCGTGGCGCCGTGGGCGGCGGCCAGCGCGGCGACGGCCTCGGCGTAACGGTCGGGGTCCACCACGCCCGTCTCCACCAGCGAGGTGCCCACCAGGTCCGCGCCCCGGGTCAGCCGGGGCGGGCCGAACCGCCCGCGGGTCCAGGCGAAACGGTTGACGGTGACGGTGGTGCCCGCCGGCGCCTCCACCGGCAGGGCGGTGAAGATCTCCACGCTGCGCCGGCGTCCGGGGGCGAGCCGGCGGCGGGCCAGGGCGGTGACCGGGGCGAGGGCCAGTTCGCGCGGGCCCCGCACACCGCGGCGGTGCCAGCGTACGAGCCGTTCGCCCCGGGCGAGCTGGGCGGCGAACTCCATGGTGGCCGTGCCGTCGTCGACGACCGTGAGGGCGCGCGGCCCGAAGAGCGTCAGCAGGAGCTGTACGTAACGGGAGAACGGATCGCCGATGATCACCCGCTCGGCGCGCACCAGGGCCGGCGCCAGCTCCCGCAGCGCCCGCGGCAGTGCGCCACGGCCGCCCCGGGCCTCCTGCCAGCGGACCGTGAACCCCTCGTCGCGGGCGAGCTGGGCCATGCGGCGCAGCTGGCCGCGCGACATCGGGTCGGTGGGCGACAGGACGGTGATGGTCAGGTCCGGCCGCCCCGCGTGATCGGCCCACTCCAGGACGTTCAGGAGCTGGACGGGGCTCTCGACGAAGGCCAGGTGCGAGGACGGGGTGGTCATACGGTGGCCGGGACCCTGCGGAGCTTCTTCATGGGGCCGAGCTCCGACTCGTACACCTTCTTGATCCCGTCGCCGAGCGCGGTCTCGATGGTGCGGATGTCGCGTACGAGGCGGGCGAGGCCGCCCGGCTCGACGGAGGCGGCCTGGTCGGAGCCCCACATGGCACGGTCGAGGGTGATGTGGCGCTCGACGAAGCAGGCGCCGAGCGCTACGGCGGCGAGCGTGGTCTGCAGGCCCGTCTCGTGGCCGCTGTAGCCGATGGGGATGTTCGGGTAGTCCCGCATCAGGGACTGGATGACGCGCAGGTTCAGCTCCTCGGCCTTCGCCGGGTAGGTGGAAGTGGCGTGGCACAGCAGGATGTTGTCGCTGCCGAGGACCTCCACGGCGTGGCGGATCTGCTTCGGGGTCGACATGCCGGTGGAGAGGACGACCGTGCGGCCGGTGGCGCGCAGGGTGCGCAGCAGCTCGTCGTCGGTGAGGGACGCGGAGGCGACCTTGTGGGCGGGGAGGTCGAACTTCTCCAGGAACGCCACGGCCTCGGTGTCCCACGGGGAGGCGAACCAGTCGATGCCGCGCTCGCGGCAGTGCTCGTCGATGGCGCGGTACTCGTCCTCGCCGAACTCCACGCGGTGGCGGTAGTCGATGTACGTCATCCGGCCCCAGGGCGTGTCGCGTTCGATGTCCCACTGGTCGCGCGGGGTGCAGATCTCGGGGGTGCGCTTCTGGAACTTCACGGCGTCGCAGCCCGCGTCGGCGGCGGCGTCGATGAGGGCGATGGCCTTGTCGAGGTCGCCGTTGTGGTTGATGCCGATCTCGCCGGTGATGTAGACGGGCTGGTCCGGGCCGGCGGTCTTGCGGCCGAGGGTGCGGAGGCGGTTCATCGTTGCTGTTCCTTACGTGGTGGGGAGGGTGTGGAGCTCGGGGCCGAGGAGCCAGGTCGCGATCTCGCGGATCGCCCCGGCGCCACCGGGCGTGCCGGTGACGGCGCGGGCGGCGGCCCGTACGGAGTCGTGGGCGCTCGCGACGGCGACGGGCCAGCCGACGAGCCCGAAGCAGGGCAGGTCGTTGACGTCGTTGCCGGCGTAGAGCACCCGCTGGGGGTCGATGGCGTGGTCGTCGCACCACTGCTTGAGCGCCAGGTCCTTGCGGTCGATGCCGTGCAGCACGGGGACGGCGAGCTTGCGGGCGCGGGCGGCGACGACGGGGTTCGTCTCGGTGGACAGGATGAGCAGATGAATCCCGGCGCGGCGCAGCGCGGCGACCCCGAGACCGTCGCCCCGGTGTACGGCGACGAGTTCGCGCCCGTCGGAGTCGATGAGGACGCGGTCGTCGGTCTGGGTGCCGTCGAAGTCGAGGACGACGGCGTCGACGTCGTCGCGCGTCGGGGTGACAGGCTCGTCGAGGAGGGGTGCGAGCGCGCGGGCGCGGGCGAGGTCGTGCGGGTCGTCGACCTCCAGGACGCGGGCGGGGTCGGTGACGACGAGCGCGGTCCGGCCGAAGAACCGGTGCCGGTGGGTACGGAAGCCGCGCGCGTCCATGCCGTACGCGGCGCCCGTCTCCAGGTACTCGGGCTCCCGGTCCTGGCGCCGGGGGCGGTGGGCCTTGTCGTGGTTGACCCCGTGGGCGCCGTGGGCGCCGTGAGCGCCGTGAGCGCCGTGGGCGCCGTGGGCGGCCGCTGGCGGAGCCGTGCGGCCCGCGCCGTGCTGCGTGCCCGGACGCGTGTCCGGCGTGTCGGCCGTCGCCGGGGGCGGCGTGAAGCCCGCGCCGTGCTGCGTGCCCGGCGCGCCTGGCGTGTCCGGCGGCCCGCCCGCCGTGCTCGGCGCGCCCTGTGTACCCGCCCGCTCTGTGCCGCCGGGACCGGGGGCGTCGGCGTCGTCCGTCGCCGGGGGCGGGGTCTCGCGCCAGAGGAAGCCGTGGGACGGGGCGACCGTCAGGGCCGTGTCGGCGCCGTCCTCCAGGATCTGGGCGGCGACGCCGTCCACGTCCGACGCGGTCAGGAACGGGCTGGTGCACTGGACCAGCAGGACGACGTCCACCGGGCGGGCGTGCAGGGCCTCGAAGGCGTCCAGCGCGTGGAGCACCGCCGCCTCGCTGGTCGCCGTGTCGCCGGACAGGGCGGCCGGCCGGTGGACCGCCTGGGCGCCCGCCGCGCGGGCGGTGTCGGCGATGGCGGGGTCGTCCGTCGAGACGACCACATCCGTCACGCGCCGGGCGCCCAGGCAGGCCCGTACGGCACGCGCGACCAGGGGTATGCCCCCGACGGGCGCGAGGTTCTTGGCGGGCACGCCCTTGGATCCGCCCCGGGCGGGTATCACGGCGAGCACGGTGGGCCGGGCGGGACGGGCGGTCACAGTTCCCCCAGGCGGCGGATCGCCGGGGCCACGCGCTGGACCCCGTGGCGGTAGAGGCCACGGGCCGCGTCGCGCAGCAGGCGGCGGACCGGGCTCGCGGCGGGCGGCTCGGTGGTGGCGTCCAGGCGGTGGCGCGAGAGCACGCCGGGGAGGTATCCGGGGGCGGTCCCGGGCGTGTAGTACGGGGCGATCGGCGGCAGCGCGGGCGTGGCCCGCAGGTCGAGGACACGGGCGCGGGCCGCGTCGAAGGCCGTCTCGTACGAGCCGTCCGCCGCCACGCCCTGGTCCGCCAGCCAGGCGGCGTCCGGCCGGGGGCGGTGGCCGCCGTCCAGCCGGTCCCAGGAGGTCAGCAGCCCGGAGCCGATGAAGTGGTGGTTGCCGAGCACCTCGCGTACGCCCAGGTCGGTCAGGACCGCTGTCGGCACGCCCCGGTGCAGGGCCTCCAGCGCGGCCGTCGAGGAGACGGTGACCAGCAGGTCGGTGCGGTCGAGGACCTCGCCCATGTGACCGTGGACGAGACGGAAGTTGGGCGGCAGCGGGCCCCGGGCCAGCTTCTGGTACGGGTGCTCCTCCACGTGTGTGGTGTGCTCGCCCGGCTTGGAGCGGAGCTTCAGCAGCACCTCGCGGTGCGGGTGCAGCCGGGCGTGCTCGACCAGCCGGCGCAGCAGGTACGCGCGGTCGGCCCGCGTCGCCGGTACGGAGGGCTGCGCGGCGAACACGACGGTGTCCCGGTCCGGCACCGGCGCGTAGGGCGCCCCGCCGAGGAACGGCAGCGCCGCCTCCACCACCGCCGACGCGTCGGCGCCGACGCCCTCGTACACGGCGCGGAACCGCCGGGCGTCGGCGGCTGAGTTGGCCAGCACGACGTCCGCGCCGTGCCGCAGCAGCAGCCCGTCGGCGAGCTTCTCGTACACGACACCGACATAGCCGGTGACGACCACCGGGCGGCGCGGCAGCACCATCCCGGCCAGGCCGTGCAGCATCGCCTGGACGGTGCCGCCGACGAGCGCGAGGACGACCACGTCGTACGCCTCGTCCCGCACCGCGCGGAGGAACTCCGCCCCGGTCACCTCCCGAGGGGCGGCCACGTCGGCGCCGACCTCGGCGAGCTGGCGCGCGGTCGGGGTGGCCCGGCCGCGCAGCACGAAGCCGGTCACCCGGGTGTCGGAGGGCGGGCTGATGCGGCGCGCCGTCAGGGCGCCCCATTTCCATCGGGTGTCGGAGTCCGCGAGTACCGCGATCCGCACCGCTTCACGGTTGCGTGAGGGCACGCCGAGGACGTTAGAAAGGCGCACGGCCCGCCCGGCCCAACTCGGCCGCAACAAACGGTGAACAGCGTCTGGCGGCAATCCGGCGGCAATCCGGTTAATGAGCGCGCCGCTCAGTGTTCACCGCGCATCCCTTTCCCGGTCGGGCCGAATGACGGTGGCTGCGCCTAGCGTCTCGCGGGTGGTCAAGCTCTCCGTCGTCGTGCCGTTCTACAACGTGCAGACATACGCCCCGGACACCCTGATGAGCCTGCGTGCCAATGCCCGCGAGGACTTCGAATTCCTGCTCGTCGACGACTGTTCGACGGACGGGACGCCGGAGATCCTCGCGGGTGCGGCGCGCGACCTGCCGGGGGCGGTGGTGCTCCGCCACGAACGCAACGGCGGGCTGGCCACCGCCCGCAACGCCGGTATCGACGCGGCCCGTGGCGAGTACCTGGCGTTCCTCGACGGCGACGACTGGCTCGCGCCCGGCCATTTCGCCCGGGTCCTCGCCGCGATCGAGGAGCTGGGCTGCGACTTCGTCCGTACGGACCATGTGCAGTGCACGGCCAAGTCCCGTACCGTGCACCGTGTCCCGGTGGGCCGGCGCGGGGTGGTGCTGCGGCCGCGCGACGCGATCCTGCCGGCCGAGCGGTCCACCTCCGTCGACTACCCGTACGCCTGGGCCGGGATGTACCACCGGCGCCTCGTCGACCGGGGGCTGCTGCACTTCACCGACGGGCTGCGCACCGCCGAGGACCGGCCCTGGATATGGCGGCTGCATCGCGAGGCGGATTCGTTCGCGGCGATCGGTACGCTCGGCATCTTCTACCGGCGCGGCATCTCCTCGTCCCTCACACAAATCGGCGATATTCGACAGCTGGATTTCATCCGCGCTTTCGACCAGGTACTGGCGGAAACCGCGAAGGACCCGGACGCGGAAAGGCTGCTGCCGAAAGCCGTACGCACGTACTGCGCGATCATCGCGCACCATCTGGGTTCGGTGGAACGGTTCGAGGCGCCGGTCGCGCGGAAATTGCGCACACTGAGCGCGGCCGCCCTGAAACGGATGCCGCAGCACATTCTGAACGACGCCCTCGACACGATGGACGCCGAGCGGGCGTCCCGGCTGCGCAGGCTGCGCCGCCGCCCCGTAGCGGGCTCCGTCGCCCTGGAGGCCACGGCATGACCACGCAGATCTTCTACGCCTCCACCCTCTACGGTGCCGTCACCCTCGCCGCCGCCCTGGACAGCGGCTGTTTCCCACCCGCCGACCGCCGGCTGCTGCTGGTCGCGAACAACGCGGCGATACCGGAGACGGCCGTCCCGGTGGACCGGATGCCGGGCTTCGAGCGGCTGGGCGACCGCTTCGACTCCGTACTGTCGTGGAACGACACCATCGCGCCGTTCCACCCGGGCGGCTGGTCGCCGCGGCCGGACGACATACCGCTGTGGGAGCGGTATCTGCGGCTGCTGTGGGGGCTGGGCGAGGACCGGGTCGAGCTGGTCCTGGAGTCCCTCCAGGTGGCGCCCGCGCTGACGCTCGCGCAACTGTTCCCGGACGCGGCGATCGACGTGTACGCGGACGGGCTGATGAGCTACGGCCCGACGCGCAACAAGCTGGACCCGCTGGTCGGCGAGCGGGTGCGGCGGCTGCTGCACCTGGACCTGGTGCCGGGGCTGCGGCCGCTGCTGCTGGCGGAGTTCGGCGCGGCGGCGGAGGTGGTGGCGGCGGAGGCGTTCACGAAGGTCGTGGACGAACTGGCGGACGCCGGGACGCTCCCGGAGGCGACCGGCTCGGCCCTGCTCCTGGGCCAGTACCTGTCCGCCCTCGGCATCATCTCCCCCGCCGAGGAGGAGGACCTGCACATACGGATGGTGCGCGGCGCCGTGGCACGCGGGCACCGGCGCCTGGTCTTCAAGCCCCACCCGGTGGCCCCCGCGTCCTGGTCGCGGACCCTGGAGCGGGAGGCGGAGGCCCTGGGCGCCGAACTGACCGTGCTCGACCGGCCCGTCCTCGCGGAGGTCCTGTTCCGCCGGCTGCAGCCCGCGCTGGTGGTGGCCTGCTTCTCGACCGGGCTGTTCACGGCGGCCCGCTTCTACGACCTGCCGGTCGCCCGGCTCGGCACCGGGATGCTGCTGGACCGCCTCTCCCCGTACCAGAACAGCAACCGGGTGCCGGTGACGATCGTCGACGCGCTGCTGCCGGACCTGGAGAGCGGGGAGACCGGCGACGTCCAGGACCTCGCCGGTCTCGTGGCGGCGGTGGGCTTCGCGATGCAGCCCCAGGTCCGCCCCGATCTCCGCCCGGCGGCCGAACGGTACCTGTCCGCCCACCTCGACGCCCGGACCCGCCGCTACTTCAGGCGCCGCCGCCTCACCGTGCTCGGGCTCCCGGGCGGCGTCCCGGTGCCGCGCAACGCGCTGGCGCGCCGCCTGGTCCGGTGGGCGCGCCGCCTCCGGCGCGCGGTCGTCAGGGCGTCCTGACGACCGGTTCCTGGATCTCCGTGACCCACTTCGCGGGGTCCTCCGGGCACTCCAGGTACAGCTCGCGCGAGTAGCCCGCCGAGCGGTAGCCGTTGGTGTCGATCCAGGTGGCCAGGGTCTGGATGGTGGGCAGCAGGTCGTCCATCGGGCCCCGGTGGACGACCGTGGCCGCCTGCCCCAGGCCGGGCAGCTCGACGATCTCCACGTCCGGCACGGTGACACCGGCCGGGACGGTCATCCCCGCGTGGACGACGATCGAGCCGTCGCCCGCCGGCGCGTCCTCGTAGTAGGCGATGCCCGGGCCGAACGCAGTGACCCCGGCGGCCTCCAGCCGGGCGCACAGCTCCTGGTACAGGGGCGTGATGACGGGGCCGATCTCGCCGGGGCCGAAGCCCGCGGCGACGCCGGTCAGCTCGGCCAGCCGGGCACCCGGAACGCTCTTGACGACGACGTCCTGTGTGGACATGTGTCCCTCGCTCTCGATGGCTCGGAGCCTCGCCCCGACCCGCGCCAGCCGCGCGGCCGCCTCGCTCATCGCCGATTCCAGCTCGGCCTGACGCAGCCGCAGCATCCCGCGCAGCTCCTCGGCCCCGACCTGCTCGTCCAGGATCGACCGCACCTGGTCGAGCGTGAATCCGAGGTCCTTGAGCGCGATGACCCGGTTGAGGCGGGCGAGCTGACCGGCTTCGTAGAAGCGGTAGCCGCTGTACGGGTCGACATGGGCGGGGCGCAGCAGTCCGATCGCGTCGTAGTGGCGCAGCATCCGGACCGACACCCGGCCGTGCCTGGCGAAGTCTCCGATGGTGAACATGACGCCTCCTACGACACGGCCTCACACGGTGTCAGGGTCAAGCACGTTCACCTTCGGTGCCTCGGGGGTCTTCCCCGTCAGACGTCGCCGTCGAGGAGATGATCGACGGACAAGTCGAGGGAGACCCCGACGGGCGGTGGCAAGGGGACGGACTCGCCGCGCTTGTAGGTGGACCGGGTCCGGTATCCGTCACCGACCGGATCCTCATGCACCAGCACGAGATCGTGCTTGCGGTCCACGACGACATACACCGGAATGCCAGTCCTCGCGTACGTTTCCACCTTGGTGACCAGGTCATCCCCCCAGTTGCTGGACGTCACCTCCAGGACCATGCGGAAGGCGTCGGGCGCATAGCAGTTCTTCTCGACCAACGCGTCCTTGAAGCCGGCTTCCACGACGGAGAGGTCCGGCACCGCGTAGTCATTCGGCCCCGTCGGCAGCCACAGGCCGATGCCTGGTACGCATCTGAGCCCTGCTCGCTTCACCCCCGCCTCGTGAAACTCCACGGTGAGCCAGGTCAGCGTCATTTGATGCGGGCCATCCGGCGGTGGTGTCACGACAATGCTCCCGTTGAGGATCTCGACCCGGTGCCCAGGCAGCTTCCCCCAGAGATCCTCAGCGGCATCCGCCAGTGACGACTCGTGCAGTATCACGGCCACGGCAACCTCCTTTCCGGGAGCACTGTCCATCGAGCGTAGCCGCACCCGCCGACATTCCGCCCGCGATCACCCGTTCGAGCGAGCGCTGCTCACAGAGTCACGCGCTGCTGAGCGACAGCTTCACCGCGAAGCCGAGGAACAGCGCGCCCGCCGCCGAGGTGGCGGTGGCGGACAGGCGCTTGCGGCGGCGGAACGCGGCGGCCAGGTGCGTACCGGTGAATATCAGCAGCGTGAGGTAGAGGACGCTCGCCGCCTGCGCGAGCGAGCCGAGCACCAGGAAGGAGAGCGCCGGGTACTGGTACGCCGGGTCCACGAACTGGACGAAGAACGCGCCAGAATCCAACTGCCTGTACGCTCGCGCCCATGACCGCTACGAAGAACGCTCCCGAGTGGACCGCCGAGGAGCTGGCAGAGCTGGCCGAACTTCAGGCCAGGAACGAGGCGCTGCCGGAGGGCGCGCCCCGTGGACTCCTGTCGGTGCGACTGTCGATCCTCACGGAGGACACCACCAGCCCGGCACGGCAGGAGCTTGACCTTCGCCGCCATGCCATCCGAGAGGGCGTCAGGGTTGTCGGCGTGGCCAGGGACCTCGGAGTGTCTGCAACCAAGAAGGCACCTTGGGAGCGGAAGGAACTCGGGGACTGGCTCAACAATCGCATACCAGAGTTTGACCTCATTCTGTTCTGGAAGTTGGACCGGTTCATCAGGCGTATTTCTGACCTACACGAAGTCATCAAGTGGTGCGAGAAGTTCGGAAAGAACCTGATTTCTCTAAATGACACGCTGGACTTGTCATCTCCCATGGCTCAGGCAATGGTGACATTCGTCGCGGCAGTCGCAGAGATTGAAGCCGCCAACACTAAGACCCGCGTTTCTTCCCACTGGGAATACACTAAGCAGCAGGACCAATGGCGTATTGGTAAGCCATCGTATGGCTACAAGACTGCCAGGGTGGGCGGGAAACTCCGCCTAGTGCAAGACCCTAGGCAGGCACGGGCAGTGCGCTACATGTACCAAGCCGCAATGCGGGGGGTTCCGGCAAACCGAATTGCCAAGGTGCTGGATAGGGCCAAGGTTCCGACCTACAGCAACGGGAAATGGAACAACCAGCAGGTTCTCAGGACTCTTAGAAATCCTGCTGTTAAAGGGCTTCGCACCGAAGGGGGCACGAAATCGACTACCTACAAATCTACGCCGGTGCTAGACAAGAAGGGCCAGGAGATCAGGGTCACGGATGAACCGATCCTGACTGATGAAGAATTCGAGGGCGTACAAGCGGCACTTGCCACCCGCTCGAAGAACAAGCGTCATCATGAGAAGAACCGCCGTCCCACCAGGTTCCTTGGCGTCATGAAACATGAATGCGGAAGAAACGTTAACGAAACGAACAGCTACAAAACGCTCTCTACTGGCGAAGTGAAAGAGTACCGATACTTGCGGTGCCCCGAGTGCCGGAAGCCCGGATTCGTCACACCCGATCCTGAGCATGTGTACTCGGCTCTGGCACAGGCCGTCTTTGAGGCCCTGGGTGATTTCGAGGTGATCCGGCGCGAGTACGCCCGAGGCGACGAGAACAGGCGTGAGCGCAAGCGACTGGAAGATTCCATCGCCTACTACATGTCTGGGCTGGAGCCTGGAGGAAGGTTCGATAAGGCCGGATTCATTCGCGAGAAGGCAGAGACCACGCTAGACGCCCTCATGAACGATTTGACGAAGATCGACCCGGAGTCCACAAAGGATAGGTGGGTCTACGAAAGCACCGGCATGACCTACAGCCAACATTGGAAGATTGGTGGCGTAGAGGCCATGGAAAAGGATCTACTGAGCGCCGGAATAACTTTCGAACTTGGGAAACAAGGCGATGGAGAACTCTTGGGGCGGTTGATCATTCCGCACGATGTTGAACAGCGACTGATCAGGATGGACAACAACTGGAGTTGACCATACAGGCACACTCCCCGAAACCAAGATGCCCCCCTCCGCGCGGAGGGGGGCATCTCTTATGTCAATCCACGGCCGGATAGACGACATCAGCAACGACTTTCCGGTTACCTTCCTGATCCTGGATCACGGTTACAACACGCATACTGCCCCTGTCTCCTGCGCCGGGTGCTGGTGGTGAAGAACCTTGCATCGTTCCCCCCTGGCGAAGTCAAAGGAAGCCCGCAAACGCTCTCGCTGGCCCGTGTAAACGGCCGTCCTTGAAACCGCCAGGGTGCGGGCGGTAGACATGGGCAGGCAGCCACCGACCGAAGGACACCGATTGATTGGCTTTGGCCCTGGCGCCCCATGGGGGGCGATTTCACAGCTCGACTGCCGAGCTAAAGCCCGCGACCACCGGATACGCCCTCTCGCGTTCCGCCTGTACTTCGCTGCCCTCGGTTGGGGTAATCAGGTCGGGCATGCCGAGTTCGCCGAAGGCGCGCTAGCTTCCATCCTCGGGCCGGAAGACGGCCCGCCGCTGACCAAGCAGGCCGTACAGAAGGGCATCACAGCCGCTAAGGCCATGGCGCTGATAGCGCCTGAGTCCGGGGCTCGTTGTCTTGTCCTCCCCGGACACCACTTCCAGAAGAACGGCCTCGGGTCGGCATCCTGCCGAGTGCACGCCTACCGCACTGCTGCGTAACCCTGCACGGGTTAATGGGTAGGCCGTAGCGGATTACCCATTCTCCTCTGACCTGCGGAAACCTTCGCGTCCTCTCTATCTCCATTAGTCATCCCCTGGCCGATCGAACGGAGGCCAGGAAGCACCAGCACTATGGGCACCCTTCGAAGGGTGCCCTATCTGTATCCCCATAGGGGCGCCCCCTCGAAAGGGCGCCCTCTCTTCTTTCTGGAGTAGCTATTGCCTATGTGTATGTGTAGCCGCTGCAAGCGGCTCTATCCTCTCGGCTCACGGTGTGAGCCTTGCGCCTCGGCGGCAGCGAGGCGGAGGGAACAGAAGAGAAAGCACACGCGCCCTTCCGCCTGGGCGCGTGGATATGACAGCTCTTACGTCAAGGCTCGCGCCGCAATCCTTGCGGCTCAGCCTCTCTGTGCTCTCTGCAATTCACGGCCGGCGACGACCGCCGACCACATAGTTCCGCTGAGTCGAGGCGGAACGAATGACATTGAGAACCTTCGCCCGGCCTGTGGGCCGTGCAACTTCAGCCGAGGCAATAGAACGGCCTAGGCGGCGCGTAGAGCGACCGCCACGGGCCGAGCCTGCTCCGCTATGCCCAATCAGTTCACAGGCTCGCTCAGGCCGTTTCAGCGGCCTAGGAAATAGACGGACCCCGGGAGGGGGAGTCGAAAATCCTGAACCCTCCCTTCCCCAGACCCCCGTCCTTCCCTTCATTCGCATGCCTGAGGACATCGGACAGTGTAGGCAGCGGATTCGGACGTATCAGCACGTCAGAGCGCGTATTCGCGAGCAAAGCCTAGGGACATGCCTGAGGACATTCGCGGGTCGAGTGTCCTCAACCATCGAGAGGAGATCAGTAATGCATCGGTGCCCGTACTGTCGTGCCCGACTCCTGGCCAGGGCCAGGAACGGCAACGTCAAGGCCACCTGTGGGGCGCCTGAGTGCGCGAAGGCTCGGGAGCGGGAGCGGAAGCGCGTCGTGCGCGCCAAGGCCCGTGGTGAGGCGCCTACGCGGCCGGTTGAGCCTGGGCCGTCCTCGGAGGCCGAGGGGGCGTTCGTGGCCCCGTGGGGGCAGGTGTACGCCTCGGGGGCGGAGGCGTGGGCCGACTGCCTGCTGACGGGTGGTCTCGATGGCCTGGGCGTGGTTTCGCCGCGTGAGCAGTACGAGCGACTGCGGATGCTGTCGCCTGTTATGGAATCCGCCGAATATCAGGTCTTCTAATGGTGTAGGAACCCGATAGGGAACCTGTCACATACTCCCGCACGCCGTGAGGCGTTCGGGGCGAGGATGGTCACTCCTCAAAACTAGGTACGGGTCAGAGTATGGCGCGGTTCCCCGGACGCTCCACCGGGGACCGCGCCTTTCTCATGCCTCCGCACCGGTAGGGGCCATACCTCATGAAGGGAACCATGACTGTTGATTTGACTTGTTGGCAGTGCTCCGAAGTCTTTACCCGTGTTCTCGGTCCGGGTGCGCCGCCGAAGTATTGCGGGGAGGGATGCCGTCGAGCCGCTAAGCGGGCGAGGCAGCGAACCGAATATGAGTTTCGCGCCGAGGCGCGAAGGCTCGCCAATGTCTCTCCGCGTTGAGCGTGAAGCCTACCGGCTGGAATCGCCGGGGCCAATCTGTCACGGCTACTTCCTAAACGTCTTCTGGTTCTAAACAAGCAAGCAAATCGAGGAACTGATTTGCCGATGGCAGACCAAGGCCGCTGCTTGCGCTAGCGACATGGCGCGGGCTGAATGACATGACCGCATAGCAGCGCTCCCGGGACTTTCTGGCCGAAGACAACTGAATCAGCACACCACCCAAGCCGCTCGGCATTCGCCGAAGCGGCCTTTTTTATGCCCGGTGACCATCCGGCCCTTATGAGGAGAAGAATTTGAAGCCTGAGCTTCGCAAGATGTTTGATGCTGCCGAGGCCGAGGATCGCGGCCTTAATGTGCGCGAGATCGCAGCCGTAATTAACTCGGTGCCGGTCGAAGAGCGCATGGCGCGTACCGAGATCCTGGCAGCAGTGAACGGCCCGCACGGCGCGAACTCCCCGGAGACCCGCAATGCGATTGCCGAGACTCTGAAGTGCATGGAGATGCGGGCGGCCGACGCCCGCGAGGATCGGGCGATGCTCGACCGTGAGGCCGAGGTGCGTTCTCTGGCCGCGAAGGCAGGTAGCCTGTTTATCCCTAGTGCTCCGAAGGGGGATGACGCCTCCTGGCGTTCCCTCCTGCCGTCGCTTAATGAATATCGCGCTCTCATATCCGAGGGTGTTCCTGGCGATGGCGGTTACACCGTGCCGGACCAGATTTCGAGCAAGTACATTGATGCGCTGAAGGCGAACTCAACGTTCCTTCGGGGACTCCCGTCGAGCAGCATCATTCCGTTCACTTCGGACACCCTGTCTGTTCCGCAGCTGGTCTCCTCTACCGGAGCCGATTACGTCGCCGAGGGTCAGCCCATTCCCGTGGGTCAGATGGTTTGGGGTGAGGTGAAGTTCACCGCTAAGAAGATCGGCGAAATTCAGTGGGCCTCTACCGAGGTGCTGGAAGATTCCGCGCTGGACCTTCGGCGGATCATCGGTGACAACCTCCTGCGTGACGCGTCCCTGAAGTTCGATTCCGACGCGTTCACGGGCTCGGGTACCAACGCGATCAGGGGTGTCGTCTCTCAGGGCGTGACTACGACGCTGGGCACCGGAAAGGTCACTGTCACCTATGACGACCTGGCGGACGCCGTGGCGCGTATTGAGGCCATCAACGGGCGCCCCTCGGTCGTGTGGGCTTCTACGGATATGGCTGCCAGCTTGAGGAAGGAGAAGGCTTCCGGCTCTGGCATTTACCAGGGTGGTCAGCCGACTGATTCCCCCGCTGCCACTGCCTGGGGTCTGCCGATCCTGGTGTCTGCCTTCCTTCCCGCGAAGACCGTTGTGGTTGCCGATGCCTCTCGAATTGTGGTTGGTGTCCGCCGAACCGCTCAGGTGAAGGTCAGTGAGGACGCTCGCTTTGATTCGGATCAGGTGGGCTTCAAACTGACTATGCGCATGGCGGGCGTTTCCCTCGCCGAGCCCGCCTCGGCACAGATCATCAAGGCCGCTGCCAGCTAATCGACTAGCAGCCCAATTCATAGAGCCCCCCAGCCGCCGGCTGGGGGCCTATTTTTGGTTTTCGGTCCTCTGCGTTGGATTACGTTGGAGACAAAGAGAAGCCCCGTCCGAGGCTTAGCGGCGGGCTGGCGCGGAAGCCGTGCGGGTAGGCCGCGCACGGTCAATGACCGGCACTCCTGCCAGGTAGCAGGGGCTCGAAAGGCTCCCATCGGAGTGCTGAGCAAGCCGGTCACGGCTGTCCACGTACACAAGTCTCCTGCACCACCAGCCGGGGCATCGGAGAGAAACGATGTTCCCGCTGTAGTGGTCGCGAAAAACTTGGTGCATGTATCCGAGGTCATCGAGGCATTCCGTGACCACGATGCATCTAGCCATGAACTACTTCTCCCCGTGGAACCCTGCCCCCTGCCTACTCTCGGTTGGCAGTGGGACCGGAGTCGGAACGGTTATCCGGCAGGGGGCAGGAGTGCGGTTCGGTGCGGTCGCACAGCGAGCGGTAGAACTCGATGCGGTCCCGTCCGAAGATGCGCCCCCAGACGAGAACGAGATAGCCCCCGCCCGCGCTTTCAGGGATCGGGCGCAGCGGAGCGAAATGATTCCTGTCGCGGTTGTGGCCCGGCAGGGTGCAGACGGCCCAGCGAGACAACTCGCCCCCGTACGTGCCCCCTTCGCGGGGAAGCCTTCGCGACCACCACATGTGAGCGATGCTCAGCCAAGCCTTTGAGCCGCACTGCCGTTCCGTCATCCGCTCTTACCAAGCCCCTTCTCGGGGCGGCCGTTCGGGGCCGCCGGTAAACCTCTGCCTGAGCCCGTACGGGCTGCTTACGGGTCCGGACGATGCCGACCCCTGCCAGCCACGCGGGAGGGCGGCAGGGGCCGACACAGGGGCGCTGTCGCTCACGGGCGCCCCTTCCGTCATGCCGTGGTCGTTGACCCCTCACGGGGCCGACTGTGTTCCTCGCCGTCCCTCGGCATGCCGGGCGTTTTTCGGGGTTCGTCTCGGACGACGAATGCGAACGATGTACAGATGCGCCGGAACGACCGGTGATTACTTCGGCCCGTGTGGCTCATGCATTCCACATCGACCGCCGCCGCATCCGTGGAGGGCGTCGCTTCCCAGGCGCAGCTAAGGCACTGCGCCTCATAGGTGATATCCGTGTCCGGGTGCTGAATGATCCGGTGCAGGACCAGCCGGTACGCCGTCCGAAGTGAACCCATCACTTCCGCCTCTTGTGGCTGTGGCTCCCCGACTCCGGGTGAGAGGCCAGCTCCACATTCGCATCAGTCACCGCCGAGAAGTCCCCACGGTCACGCGCCTCGGCGCGCTGCTTGTCCAAGGCCGCGCACACCCGGCAACCCGGAGCGGGTACGGGGGGACTGGGAGGAATAGTCAGATGAACGGGCGCCGACATCGTCGTTTGCCTAGCGGTCATTGCCTATGCCTCCCCTGCTCGGGTCCGTAGCAAGCAATGATCCACCGCTACTGCGGCGGATGGGGCGAATATTTGCGTAGTCGGGTATGAATCAGGCGCGGTACCGGCTGGCCCACTCTGCGAGTCGTTCCCTTGCATGCTCCCCGAACAGGGCAAGACCCTCGTACTGGCTGAATTCGTTGAGGTAGGCGGAAACATCGCGGTGATGCCGGAAGACCATTGCTCCGGTGGACGTTTCCACTGTGGCTATCCGTGCGTCATAGATGGTGAAGGTGTTCAACGGGCATACAGGCAAGTGGCCGTCGATAGGGATGACCCCAAGGCGAATATTCGGCAGGAGGCTAATCGATGTTAGGCGGTCGATCTGCATAGCCATGGCTGGCGCGGGCAGAAACGGCCACCTGGCAGCCTGTTCAGTGAGGATGAACGTGAAACGCTTCGACGTGTCGTAAAGAACTGACTGCCGTTCCATTTTCTTCGCAATCGCCTTGCTGTGGTCGCCCGGGACGTGGGCAAGACTTGCCCTGACGTATTCGGGCGTCGCCAGAAGACCGGTCACCATGGACAGCAAAAAGTACCGGAACTCTGTAGATGACTTCTCGAATCCTGCTAGTTCGTTCTGTTTCTTTTCAAGTCCCGTCCGGCGTTGCGACCACACGTCTTGCCACTCGGTGTTTGCTGTGCGGGCAAGGGTCGCCACCTGTGCAACCAGCTTGGGCGGAGCGTCGAGCGCTCTCAGGATCAGCTCTACATCAACAAGGCTTGGCGTGAGCTTCCCACCCTCAATGTTGCTCACCTTTGTCTGAGACATGTTGCAGCGCTGAGCGAGCCAGACCTGAGTGCGTCCGGCTCGCTTACGAAGCGTCTTCAGTGTCTCCGCTAGGTCAGCCTTGGACTGACCCAGCTCATCGGGTTCAAAGGTCAAGGCCCTTCACGTACTCCTCAAAGGGCACCGACTCAACCAAGGCAATGCGCTGGTATTCGACGTAGGGGCTCACGTCCCCCTCGTACACTTCCCGATTGATCTGTGTTCCGTCCGCCTCATAATTCATGAGGACGACTTCCTTTTTGTCGAACATCCAGAAGTCTTGGACGCCAGCCAACGGGTTAGGTCGGTCGGTTACGTCCATGATTCGAATGTCCTCACCGGCCCACGAATGAGGCAGGTAGTACATGAACTCGAAGCGGAGATATTCCGAGAGCGGACGCGTCACAATGTGCACGCGACCCTTGCTCTTTCCCTCCCGGCGTACCCGCTTAAGGTCGTCGGTGTACTCGTTCGAGTAGGCGTGAGGGTCGATATGTTCTCCAGTCAGGAATTCCCGGATCTGTTCCGCTTCCTGCGGGACGTTGTACGCGGGAAGGGTTTCGAGCCGCCATGCCTCGGTCTGGAAGTTCCGAAACTTGGCCTGCCAGGCTTCACCATCCAAGAGCACGAACAGCCTCCCGCAGTACGCTTTCCGGGATCTCCACAAGGCCCTCCCCTTGCGGCGGCTGGAAGGCGTCGGACCGGTCACCCTGAACGACGATGGAGCCGCTCGCGGTCCGGTAGACGTTGGGGCAGTCGTTCTGACTGCATTCCCCGTTGCCATTGCCGGTCAGTCGGGTCAGTTCCTCGCGCGCCATGCTGAACCCCCTTGCGGTGAGCCCCTGTTGGGGCCTGGTGGTTACGACGGTACGAGGACCCGACAGGTCCGTCTATGCGGCAACGCCAATATTTGCGTAGTCGGGTATACCGAGGGTCAGGACGCCTCGGGGCTACGCACGGCCCTCACGGTGAGTGGCTGCCGCTTCCGCCTGCTGGGCGTGCTGACAAGGGCAGAGAACGGGGTGACCTCGGAGGGCTCCTGAGACTCCTTCGGGAGCCTCTTAGGCAGGCCGAGGGCTCCTAGCGCCTCGCGCTGCTCCTGGAGGCTCATGCGAGCGAACAGGGCCGCAGCATCGTCAAGGTGGGACACGCCAGCCCCCTACGCGCTTGCCAGAGACAGCTTGACGGCGAACCCCAGGAAGAGCGCCCCGGCCGCCGAGGTGGCCCCCGCGCTGAGCGCCCTCCGGCGACGGAACGCAGCGGCTAGGCGAGCCCCGCCGAAGATGAGCGCAGACAGGTACAACACGCTTGCCACCTGGGCGAGTACGCCTAGAGTTACGAACCCCAGCGGGTTGGACTCTGACACGAACTGGACGAAGAACGCGATGAAGAACAGGATCGCCTTGGGGTTCAGCAGGCTGATCACGAAGGCCCGCCGGAACGGCCGCTCGGACACGGGCGCCGGGCCGGGCTCGCCCGGTTCCTCCGCCGCCCGCTCGCGACGGGTGCGCCACATGCCCCAGGCCGCGCGCAGCATGCCGAGGGCCAGCCAGGACAGATAGCCGGCGCCCGCGTACTTCACGATCCCGAACAGCAGCGCGTTCGCCTGGAGCAGGGAGGCGACACCGGCCGCCGACAGCGTCATCAGTACCGCGTCACCGCACCACACGCCGGAGGCGGCGACGTACCCGGTCCGTATGCCGCGACGGGCGGCGACGGACAGGACGTACAGCGAGTTGGGGCCCGGCAGCAGAATGATCAGGACGAGGCCCGCGAGGTAGGTCGGCAGATCGGTGACACCCAGCATGAGACGGAGTGTCGCACGGGGGTACGACACTCCGCCTTGGTGTTTCGTCACACGGAACGCGTCAGAACGCGTCGTGACGGGTCAGAACGCGTCCGTCGGGACGTACGTCCCCCACACCTCACGCAGCGCGTTGCACACCTCGCCGACCGTGGCCCGCGCCTTGAGGGCGTCCTTCATCGGGTACAGGACGTTGTCCGTGCCCTCGGCCGCCTTCTTCAGCTCGGCGAGCGCCGCGTCGACCGCCGCCTGGTCGCGCTCGGCGCGCAGCTTGGCGAGGCGCTCGGCCTGCTGGGCCTCGATCGCCGGGTCGACGCGCAGCGGCTCGTAGGGCTCCTCCTCGTCGAGCGTGTAGCGGTTGACGCCGACGACGACGCGCTCGCCGGAGTCGGTCTCCTGGGCGATGCGGTAGGCGGAGCGCTCGATCTCGTTCTTCTGGAAACCGCGCTCGATCGCGTTGACCGCGCCGCCGAGGTCCTCGACCTTCGTCATGAGTTCGAGGGCGGCGGCCTCCACGTCGTCCGTCATCTTCTCGATGACGTAGGACCCGGCGAACGGGTCGACGGTGGCGGTGACGTCCGTCTCGTACGCCAGGACCTGCTGCGTACGCAGCGCCAGGCGGGCGCTCTTGTCGGTGGGCAGCGCGATGGCCTCGTCAAACGAGTTGGTGTGCAGCGACTGCGTACCGCCGAGGACGGCCGCCAGGCCCTGCACGGCGACGCGCACCAGGTTCACCTCGGGCTGCTGGGCCGTCAGTTGCACGCCCGCCGTCTGGGTGTGGAAGCGCAGCATCAGCGACTTGGGGTTCTTCGCGCCGAACTCGTCCCGCATCACGCGCGCCCAGATCCGCCGCGCGGCCCGGAACTTCGCGACCTCCTCCAGGATGGTGGTGCGGGCGACGAAGAAGAAGGAGAGGCGGGGTGCGAAGTCGTCGACGTCCATGCCGGCAGCGACAGCGGTACGGACGTACTCGATGCCGTCCGCGAGGGTGAACGCGATCTCCTGCGCGGGCGACGCGCCGGCCTCCGCCATGTGGTAGCCGGAGATCGAGATCGTGTTCCACTTCGGGATCTCGGCCTTGCAGTACTTGAAGATGTCGGCGATCAGCCGCAGCGACGGCTTCGGCGGGAAGATGTACGTGCCGCGCGCGATGTACTCCTTGAGCACATCGTTCTGGATGGTGCCGGTCAGCTTGTCCGCCGGGACGCCCTGCTCCTCGCCGACGAGTTGGTAGAGGAGGAGCAGGAGAGCGGCGGGGGCGTTGATCGTCATCGACGTGGAGACCTTGTCCAGCGGGATCCCGCCGAACAGCACCCGCATGTCGTCGATCGAGTCGATCGCCACGCCCACCTTGCCGACCTCGCCGTGCGCGATCGGCGCGTCGCTGTCGTGCCCCATCTGGGTCGGCAGGTCGAAGGCGACCGACAGGCCCATCGTGCCGTTGGCGATCAGCTGCTTGTACCGGGCGTTGGACTCGACGGCGGTGCCGAAACCGGCGTACTGCCGCATCGTCCAGGGCCGGCCGGTGTACATGGTCGGGTAGACACCGCGCGTGAAGGGGTACGAGCCCGGCTCGCCCAGTTTCTCGTCCGGGTTCCATCCGCTGAGGGCGTCCGGCCCGTACACCGGCTCAATGGGAAGTCCCGACTCCGACTCGCGCGCCATGTGCTGTGCCCTCCGATAGACCTACTCACTGGTACCGACCCTCGCGACGGACTGTAGCGGCGGGCGTGCGGCCGGTGGAGAGCCGCACGCTGGGACCTTCCTCACAGCATGCGCCGCGGTGCGCAACCAAGCACCCCTGGGAAGCATCCATTAGGTACAGATCATCGATTCGGGGGGCTCCTGTGCACCGTACGTCCGTCATACGCAGAGCAGTACTGGCCGCTGCCGCCGTCGCCCTGGCCGCCACCGGCTGCACCGCCCAGGCCGTGGGGGCGGCCGGGGAGTCGGCCTCGCCGTCGGCCGCGTCGCCTTCGGCCTCTTCCTCGCCGTCGTCCGGCGCGTCCGCCGCCGGCGGCGCCGAGCCGACGGCTTCCGCGCCGGCCTCGACGCCCCCGGACAAGCTGCTGATGGCGGAGGGTACGGAGAACGAGCAGGTACGCGAACTCCAGGCGCGGCTGCGCCAGCTCGGCCACTTCCACCGCAGCCCCACCGCCTTCTACGGCTCGATGACCGCCAAGGCGGTCTCGTCCTTCCAGAAGAAGCAGGCCCTGCCCGCCACCGGCACGGTCGACGGGACGACGTGGGAGAGGCTGACGGCCGCCTCGCGCAAGCCGACCGCCGAGGAGCTGCGGCCGCCGACCACCAACGAGCTGGACAAGCCCGACGAGCGCTGCATGACGGGCCGGGTGCTGTGCATCAGCAAGGAGAGCCGGACCCTCGCCTGGATGATCGACGGCAAGGTCGTCTCGGCGATGGACGTCCGCTTCGGCTCGGAGAACACGCCGACCCGCGAAGGCATCTTCAAGGTCGACCGCAAGGAGCGGGAGTGGGAGTCGACGCTCTACCACACGTCGATGCCGTACTCGATGTTCTTCAGCGGCGGTCAGGCCGTGCACTACTCGTCGGACTTCAAGGCCCGCGGCTACAACGGCGGCTCCCACGGCTGCGTCAACGTCCGGGACATGGACCGGCTCGCTGCCGTCTTCGACCAGGTGAAGGTGGGTGACAAGGTCGTCGTCCACTGGTGAGCAGTGGGGAGAAGAGAGGGCGCGGGCGGGACCGGGGGAACGTGTCCCGCCCGCGCCATGTGCGCTGAGCCGTAGGTACGGGGGGAACCCCGGCTCTTCGCGCTGCCGATGACCAGTCGGCTCACTCAGTACTGCGCCACGGGCCGGAAAAACGTCACACCTCTGCGGAAGAAATTTTAAAACCGCGGGTCAGAGGCGCGAGAGGCCCGGAGGGGTCAGAAGACCAGGCCGGTCTGCCGTACGGAGAGCGCGGGGGCCAGCGGGCTCCAGGAGACGGTCGGGCGCGCCGCGTCGGAGTCGCCGCCCTCTTCGCCGCCGTCGCGGCCCTCGTCCTCGCCGCCGCCGGCGCCGCCGCCCGAGCCGCTGCCGCCGCTGCCGGTGCCGGTGCCGCCGGTGCCATTGCCGCCGCCCGAACCGCCGCTGCTGCCGTTCTGGTGCTGGGCGTCGCCGTCCAGCACCTTGTCGCAGAAGCGCTTGAGGTTGGCCGCGCCCCGCGCGTCCTCCTCCAACAGCTTCTTGCGCTCGGGATCGAGGCGGCCGTCGCGGTAGTCACGGCAGTCCTGCACGGTCTGCGCGAACCAGTTGTCACCCGGGCCGGAACCCGGTCCCGCTCCCTCGCCGTCGCCGGTTGCGCTCCCGGGCCCTCCGCCCGAGCCGTCGTCGCCCCCGACGCCACCGGTCCGCCCATGGTCCGGCCTTCCCGGCACACGGTCCGTGCCCGCGCCGGGCGTCGCCGACCCGGACGGCGGCACGCTCCCGGGCTCGCTCGGCGTCCCGGGCGTGGCGGAACCCGACCCACCGGTGGGGTCACCCGACGCCGACGTACCAGGGGCGGGCGCGGCGGACACCGACGCGGCGGGCAGCGGCTCGCTGTCGCCGCCCAGGACCGGCAGCACGCCCGTACCGGCCGCCACGGCCACGCCGCCGACCGCCAGACCGGCGACCGACGCGGCCAGGCCCCACCGCACGGGCCGCGCCCAGCGCATGCGCCGACGGGGCCCCAGCCGATCGCGTACGGTCCCGAGTTCCGGCACGTCCGAGTGACCCGGCACGCCGGACAACGGTGTCACAGCGGCCCGCGCCCCGGCGGCCTTCTCCGCCCGCGCCTCACGGAAGGCCGCCAGCGCGGCCTCCTCGCCCGGCAGCTCGCCCCTCGCGGGGTCCGCGGCCGCGCGCATCGCGTCCAGCGCCCGCGCCACTCGCCGGGCCTGCTCCCACGCGTGATCGTCGACGGGGCCGACAGGTTCACCCCGCAGCAGTCTCTCCGCCGCGTCCTGGTCGAGCCATTCATCCCGCTCGTCGGCCATCACATGTCCTTCTGCGTGCGCGAGCGCCAATGCGTCACACCGGCACGCGCCCCGGAACCGACACGGCGCTTGGGCTGTGGCGGTACGGCGCCCAGCGCGCCGGACGGGGTTCCGGTCGAGTCGCCCCCCGCGTCGGCGACGGCGCCCGCGTCGGCGCCCGCGTCCGCGTCCGCGTCCAGCAGCTCGGCCAGCCGCTTCAGTCCACGGTGCGCGGCGGTGCGTACGGCACCGGGCCGCTTGCCCAGCGTCTTGGCGGCGCTCTTGGCGTCCAGCCCGACGACGACACGCAGGATGACCGCCTCGGCCTGGTCCTGCGGGAGCTGCGCGATGAGGTTCATGGTGCGGCCGGTGGCCAGGGCTTCCATCGCCTCGCCCGCGGTGTCGGACTCGGCCGGCTTGTCGGTGAGTTCGGTCTCGTCCCCGCCTATCGCGGGGCGCCTGCCCCGCATGCGCAAGTGGTCGAGGGCGCGGTTGCGGGCGATACGGGCCGCCCAGCCCCGGAAGCGGTCGGCGTCCCCGCTGAACCGGTCGAGGTCGCGGGATATCTGGAGCCAGGACTCCGACGCGACGTCCTCCGCGTCGGCGTCACCGACCAGCGTGCGTATGTAGCCGAGCAACCGCGGGTGCACGGCGCGGTACACAGCACGGAAGGCGTCCTCGTCCCCGTCCTGCGCCGCGAGCACTGCGGTGGTCAGCTCCGCGTCGTCCCCCAGCACTCCCACTACCTGTTCGTCATCGCGGCTGGTCACCGCCGTCACTACGCCCGGCGCGCAGGAGCACGCTACGTGGTCATCCGGCGTCACGTCCATGTCTTGTACAACCTGCAACATCACGTTGACGCAGTGCGGTGTGACAGAAACCGCACGGGTGGCGCTGATAGGAGTACGGGGCCGTACAGCGGACCCGTGGACGACGACCGGGGCCTCTCCTGTGGGGGGTGGCGGCCCCGGTCGTCCTCCGCCCCGGACGCGGGTGCAGGTCACGGCTTCCCGCCCTGGCCGTGCGTGGCGCTTTCGCCGCCGCCGCTCTTGTCACTCTTGCCGCCCTTACCGCTCTTGCCACCGTGGTCGTGGCCGCTGCCGTAGCCCTTGGCCGTGCCACTGCCCGTGCCCTTGCCCGTGCCGTTGCCGGACGGGGCCTCCGGCCCCGCCGCCGCCGGATCGGCACCCGGCTTCCGGCCGGCCGTCGTACCGCCCGCCTTCGTACCGCCCGCTCTGGCGCCGGGCTCCGGCCCCGGCTTGCCGTCGGGCTTCTGGCCGGGCTTCCCGTCGGGGCGGCCACCGGCTCCGCCCCCCTCGGCTCCCTTCCCCGAACCGTTGCCCTTGTCATTGCCCTGGCTCTTGCCCTGCTCCTGGCCCCGGTCCTTGTCGGCACCGGGCGTGGGCGTCGAGCGCGTCGGCGGTGCGGTCGGGGGCTGCTGCGTACGCTGCCGCTCCGCGACCGGCGTCGAGGGCACACCACCGTCCGGCGTGGACGCCGTCGAAGGCCCGGGCTTCGGGGCCGCCCCGCCGTCCGCGCCGCCGAACGGCGAGCGGATCGCTCCCGTCTGCGCCGCCACCGCGACGCCGCCCAGCAGCACGGTCGCCGCCAGCCCCATCGCCGCGGCCCGCAGCGAACGCCGTCGGCGCCGCTCCCGGGCCGGCCTCCAGTCGTCGCGCCGCCGGGTCCTGCCCGCCGCGTGCGCACCCTCGTCGCGGGCCGCCCGGAAAGCGGCGACCGCGCGCTCCTCGCCCGCCGGGTCGACCTCACCGCCCCGTACGGCCGCCGCCAGCAGCGCGGCCGGCACCGCGGCGACACCATCCGCTTCACGCGGGTTCCTGTCCCTGCTCATCCCCTAGCTCCGCCCTGCGCCAGTCGCCCGGCGAGTTTCTTCAGTCCTCGGTACGCGGCGGTGCGCACCGCTCCAGGCCGCTTGCCCAGCACCCGCGCCGTCGCCGGGCCGTCCAGGCCCACGACCACACGCAGCAGCACCGCTTCGGCCTGCTCGCGCGGCAGCCCGCGAATCATCGCGAGCGCCTGCTCCGTCGAGAGGCTCTCCAGCGCCGCGGCGGCCGTGTCCTGGCCGCCCGGCAGATCCAGTACGTCTTGTTCGATTAAAGAGGTACGGGGGCTTCGCTTCTGCTTGCGCAGATGGTCGAGCGCCCGGTGGCGGGCGATGGTCGCCGTCCACCCGCGGAAACCCGCGCCGTCGCCCTGGAACCGCCCGAGGTCCCGGGCGATCTCCAGCCACGCCTCGGCGGCCACGTCCTCCGCGTCGTCGCCGACGAGCCCGCGTACGTATCCGAGCAGCCCTGGGTGGACCAGCCGGTACGCCTGCGCGAACGCGTCCTCGTCCCCCTGCTGGGCGCGCTCGACGGCAGCGCCGAGCTCCGTGTCGTACGCCCCCACACTTCCCTCTTCGCGCCGCCCGTCACAGATCCCCCACCCTTCTCTGCGCCCGGGCAGCCGGAAGTGTCACAGCAGCACCTTGCGACCGGCGCGCCCGTGCAACATCAAATAGAAGTGCTGTATCGATTCCTCGGACCCCGCCTCGAACCGGTTCACGACCTTGCCCAGCGGGTTCCAGGCCCGCCCGTCCGGCATCACGATGCCGACCGGCTGCCCGAAGTACTCCCGCTGCCCGGCGTCGAAATCCACCCACTCCGCCCCGGCCCGCCGCACGATGACCTCCCCGGCGTACGCACCGAGCCCGCACAGGAACGGCTCGACCCGCGACCGCTCGGGCTGGTCGCGCCGCAGCCCGTCCACCACCAGGTCGACCAGCCGCAGACTGGCGACGCTGTAGTCGAGCGGCAGCCGGTTCCGTTCGGTCATCCGCGCCACGAACTGCGTCACATAGGCACGGACGTTCCGAGCGCCCGGCAGTGTGCTGAAGTCCCCATCCATGCCAGACCCAGCGACCGGGACCCCGCAACCGTCACGCCAAACGGAATGTGTCGCTTCTCATACGGCGACTTCACCGAACGCGTACAACCATTCGCAGGACTCGCGCGTCTGTCACCGGTTCGCCGAGGAGAAGCGCCGTGGGTCCGGCTTCAGAACTCCCTGTCCGCCGCCACGACCCCGCACCAGCGCCAGCCGTCCGTCAGCCGCTCCCGGCCCCGGATCTCGCCCCGGCCGGTCGCCCACAGGAGGGTGTCCCACGCCGGTGTGTCCGTCGGGGCGTCGGGGAAGAGCCGCAGCAGGACGCGGTGGCACAGCTTCGGCGGCGCGCTCCAGGGCAGGCCGAGCCCTTCGGCGACGTCGTACCCGTGTACGAGGGTCTCGACGACGCCCATCGCGGCGAAGCCCTCCGGGTCGGACACCCCGAACCCGTGGTACGCCCGCACGTGCGGAGGCGTGACCCGCACCATCGCGGCGAGCATGCTCCCGCACGCCTCCAGCACCTGGAGCAGTCCGGCGGGCCCGGCCCTCCGGTCGGCGTACGTGACGTTGGCGGGTCCGCCCGGCCGCCGCGCCTCCCACAGGAACGGCACCTCGTCGTCCAGGGGCGGGCGCTCGGGGCCGAGCTGGGCGGCGTACGCGAACAGGTCGTCCGCCAGGTGCTCGACCGTCTCCCAGCACGTCCACTCCAGGGACCCGGCCTTGGCGTCCCAGTCGGCGTCGCCGTCCGCCAGGCGGAGGGTGCCCACCGCGAGGCGGACGGCGGTCAGGACGTCGTCGGCGTTGACGGGGGCGGTGGTCAACGGGCGGCCACCGTCGCGTAGGTGACGAAGGAGGACCAGGCGGCCGGCGACAGCGCGAGCTGGGGCCCGGAGGGGACCTTGGAGTCGCGGACGTGGATGGTGGAGGGGCAGGTGGCGACCTCGACGCAGTCGTCACCATCGCCGCCGCTGTAGCTGGACTTGCGCCAGGACAGGGCGACTTCGACGCAGCTGTCACCGTCGCCGCTGCTGTAGCTGCTCTTGAACCAAGCCAGTTCGTTGGTGCTCATAGCGCTCCTCGCAGTCGCGATAGCAGGCCCCGGGAGTCCTGGGGAGTGAGGGCCTGCGCTCGCAGTTTCCCATAGCGCATCTGAAGCACGCTGATCTCTTTCGGGTCGACGATGAACAGCCCGGTCCGCTGCCCCTCGCAGTACCCGACCCACTGATTTTCCGGCGTCTCCGCCAACTGCATAGGCCCGCCCAGCCCCGCATGTTGCCCCCGCTGCAACGGCAGAACTTGCACGGAGACATTCCGCAGCTCCATCACGCCCAACACGCGATCGAGAAGCTCCCTCGTCACGTCCAGCCCACCAATCTGATGGTGGAACAGGTGCTCTTCGAGGACGAAGCTGTACGCCGTGTTCGGCCGCTCCCTGAGCAACTGCTGCCGCTCCAGCCGCGCCTCCAACTGTTCTGCCACCTGGTCGTCGCTCAGCGGCGGCAACAGCTCGCAGAACAGCACCCGCGCGTACGCCTCCGTCTGCAACAGCCCAGGAATCACCCGCGGTTCGTACGTGTCCAGGCTGATCGCCGACGCCTCCAGCAGCGCCCACTTCCGGAACCACACCGCCAGCCCCGGCTTCCGGGTCAGGTGCCGTGACGCCTTCCGGAGCGCGCCGAAGGCCTCGAGCTTCTCCTCGGCCCGCTCGACGAACTCATGCGTGGGGAAACGCCGGCCCTGCTCCACGGAGGCGAGGTAATGGACCGAGTACCCCAACTCCGTCGCCAGTTCCTCCTGCGTGTACCGCGCGTTCTCCCGGAACGCCTGGAGTACGGCGCCGAAGGTCCTGAGGCTCTCGGAGCGTTCGGGCTCGATGATGCTTTCTGTCATGCCGGTGACCCCCGGGTCGTTCATGGTCCACCCCGCGTCGGGTCACCCATGCTCACAGGGGATCACGCATACCGTCCACCCACCGTACCCGTACAGTTACTCACTGTACGGGCTCGGCCCAGGCGGCGTACGCGAGCACCGTCTCGCCGCCCGCCAGGTCGAGGCGGGCGCGCGGCCCGTAGTGGATGCGGTACGCGAGGCCCTCGATCTCCACCAGGCCGCACTGCGTACCGCCGTCCCTGGGCTCCTGGAACCCCGGGCTCTCGACCACGTCCCACCCGGCCTCGCGGGCCAGGTACACCCACTCCTGGTAGGCCTCTTCGTTCCCGCCGACGTCCGGATCGGTGTCGCCGACCCGGATCAGGATCTGCACGGGATCCACTCGCCGACCCCTCGCCATCGCCGACCTCCCGCCGTGCCGGGCCTGTACCGCAACCGCCTGTGACGACGAGTCCCCCCGACGGCCGGGTCAGAACACACCGAACACACCGAGATCCTCCGCCGCCCAAAGGGCCGCCGCGCCGAACCCCAGGTAGCACACCCCGAGGCCGCACATGACGTACGCCGCCGACCGGGCGGAGCGCCGGAAGAGCAAGACCACACCGGCGAGACAGAGAACCCCGCCGGCGAGGCGCATGAACTGCAGGAAGAGCCAGAGGAGGGCAACAATCCCGTACGACACGATCAAGCCCACACTTAACTCCGCTCACGAAAGCAACCTTTGTGAGCCGAGTCAACAGCAACTCTGGGGCGGCGTAATGGACGCCGCCCCAGAATGTGCGCCTGACGACTACGCGGGCTGCTCCTCGAAGGCGAAGCCGTCCTCGGGGAGCTCGCCCTCGCCGACGCCTTCCCCGGCCATCATGGCGCCGGCCAAGCCGCCCATGATCTCCTCCAGGTTCAGCTCCGTGGCACCGGCCGGGGCCGTGGGCGTCTGGCCCTTGCTCATCCGCAGCACCACGCCGAGCTTCTTGACCTTGGCGTCCTCGGCCAGCTTGGCGAGGTCGATGTTCACCTCGGTCAGCTCGCCGTTCTTCAGCGTGAAGTCGGCCGTGACCTTGGCGTTCGGGGCGTCCTTGAGGTCCTTGTCCGTCGGCAGCTCCATGCCCGGCGGCAGGTCCTTCGCGAACGGGCGGATCTCGCCGAACAGCTCGGTGATCAGCGTGCGGAACGGGGCCGTGGCGGTGATGTGCTCGGTGCCGTCCTCGCCACCGGCGGTCTTGAAGTCGACCTCGCGGGCGACGACCTCGCGCACGGCCTCCACAAGCTTCTTCTGCGTCTTGGCGTCGAGAGTGGGCTCCGGCGAGGGCTTGGCGCCGGGCGCCTGCCCCACCTCCTCGCCGGCCTTCTCCAGCTCCTTGGTGTTGAACTTGACCCACTCGCCCTCGATCACCTTCTTGAAGGGCTCGGCCTCCGGGGGCAGGTCGTCGGTGGGCGGCAGGGGCTTGTCCACCACCTTGGCGATGGCTTCCATGTCTGCGCGGACGTACGTGTAGTCCCCGACGACCCGGTACTCGACGAGGTCGCCGTCCGCGTTGCTGAACTTCATGGCCATGCCGACGAAGTCCTTCTCGCCGGACTCGTCGAGCGGCTTCTTCGACTGCACGGTGACACTGATCTTCGCGCCGCTGAGCAACTCGGCGGCCTCGTCGGGCATCTCCTCGCCGGGCTCCGGGTCCGACGCGGCGTCCAGCGCCTTGAGCGTCTTGGCGTCGGTGTCCAGGTCGAGCTCGAAGGAGAGCGACTTCTCCTTGCCGAGCCTCTCGAAGGCCTGGTCGAGCTTCTTCCCGGCAGACAGCTGCTCCACCGTGCCGCAGGCGGCCGAACCCGCCAGGACGGCGCCGACGACTGCGGTTGCGGTCAGGGTCTTGCGTATGGCGGTGATGATGGTCTCCTCGTCAGTGCGATCACGGCGTGATCACTCAGGAGACTCACAACTCCCCCAAAGGGTTGCCCTGCCGCCGCCTCACTCGTCGTCGAACCACGGCTTGCCCGCAGCCCAGTGCGCGACCCACCCGGCGAAGCCCGCCCCGAACGGTATGGCGCCCTCACCACAGATGTTCCAGATGCGCCCGCGCTGCGGACCGGTGACCACGAGGTGCCAGTACATGCCGCACCCGTCCGTACCGAGCACGATCGAACCGTGGTCGAAGACCTGGCCGAGGATCGGCTCGATCTCCTCCTCCGGCCTCGGGTCGTCCTCCCACAACCACTCCTCGGTCAACGGAAAGGGCCGGCTCAGATCCCGCTCCGGCCGGCCGTCTCCCCAGTCGTTCGGCAGCTCGGCCAGCCCCACCAACCCGTAATCCGGCGGCCCGGCATACGAGCCGTCGGTTATCTCGGCGACGAACGTCCGGTACGGCTCCGGCACCACGATGCCGTGCTCCGCCTCGAAGGCCCGCACGGCGTCCCAGCCCAGCGCCGATTCACCGCCGTCGTCCACGTCGAAGGCGGCACGAAGCGCGGCAAGGTCAGCGGGGTCGGGGTGTTCAGTGTCCATGCGGCCCATGGATACCACCCGGCAGACAGGGGCTTGTCAGTGGCCGAGTGCACACTGACGCCATGAAGCGCACCTGGGTGGAGTCAATGGGCGGGCCCCTCGCCGTCGTTCCCGTTTCCGCGCTGGCCGGATGGGACGGCTGCACCGAAGGCGGGATGATCATCGGCGACACCGATACCCCGGACGACTACGACCGGGCGTGCGCGGTCGAGGACCTGGCCGAGGCGATCGCGATCAGAGGCGGAGAGGCCGAGGCCCTGATCCTGGGGGACGAGCCGGCCACCACCTGCTACCTCCCGGAGCACCGGGCCTTCCTGCGATGGCTGGCCGCCTCCTCCGAAGCCGAGCTGACCGCCGCGGCCGAGCGCGTCCTCACGAGCCCCTCGACCGCCTGGGAGGACTGCGGCACCTGGACGACGGACGGCCCGGCGGTACTCATGGACTCGGTGAGCGCCGGGGCTGACCTGGACGTCCCGTACCCGGGCGGCGGACTGCCGGAACAAGCCCCCGTCCCGCTGCCCGCCGGCACCTGGAGGGTCCGCGCCGTCCACACCAAGGCCGACGAGCACACATGGGTCGGCCTGGTCCAGCTCCTGAGCTACGACGATCCCTCGTAGTAGTCCCCGATCGCGACGTCGTGTGCGAAGGACGTCCAGAACCCCTCCGGGGCCTCGATACACGCCAGGTCCACCGACCGCAGGACCTCCCGGGCCTGCTGCCCCGCAGCCCATTTCACCTGGGTGTCGTCGGACGACGAGTAAAACGGGAACTCGGCGTCGACCCACCGCACACATGCGACGAAAGCGGACAGGCTCGTATTCGCGAAGACGGGCTCGGGGTCCCTGTCCGTCCCGAACAGAACCTCGCCCGTACCGACATCCAGAAAGAAATCGAAGTCGTCATCGAACGAGCCGATCCTGAGGATCTCGTCCCCGATTTCCGTCGAAAACACTTCTGACGGCTCCCGGTCGGCCTCGAACAGGATCGTCGACTCCGGCAATCCGTGGTCCAGCAGAAACCGCCTGGCCGGGACGTCGGACACGACACCCGCCCGATCCGCGCGCCATCGAACGATGTCGTTCATTGTTCTCCTCGGTCCAGAAAGGTCGGGGCCGACAAAACCAGTGAGACGCCGGCCCCGGCTGTCCCCCGCGCTAGGCCGCTTCCCAGCGGGCGTTCGCGGGCCAGGACCCCGTGCCGACTCCCGCCCCCACCTCTGACGACACAGGCACAGACCAGCCGTCGACGTAACCGGGAAGCACCCTTGCGTCACTACCGAGGGATTACGGACGAGCCAGTCCGATCAGCTATAACATCAAGTCATTCTCGATAGGTGTCAATCCGGATCCCCGACGAAATTTCCACCCGTAAAGAATATTCTGCCATGCTGGAACTTCACCGTGAGTGATGCGCCCTCCGGGAGCATCACACGAAGCGTGTTGGCGCACGTCCCACAGACTCCACTGGGGTGCCTGATCATCGGTCGCCCTTCACTCGCTTGGAAGCGCCGCATCAGTGCAGCTGCCTGGGCCTCCACGTGCGTTTCATAACCGGCCTCGACCCCCGGCGGCGGCCGGTACCCCGGATAAGGCTTGCTCGACACGTTCCATGGCCCTTAATCCAAAGGAAGCCGCCCGTGAAACGCGTACCCGTCGAACCCCCGGGGTTCGAGGAACGCGCGGCGTTCTCTGAAGTCCCGGCTGCGCTCTTTCGTCTGCGGTGGGGCAGTTGGCGTTGTGAACAAGGACCGGCGCAGCCCCCGCCAGCACGTAGTACGCCTGGAGGACAGGGGCCCGTCACCTGCAACTTCGCTGGCGAGGCTGAAGTTGACAGCAAATCGACGTTCGTGCTTGTTCGCTGGAATTCGTGGTTGTTGCCGTCACTACTGCCGTCAGCAGTGACGGCCTCCGGGGAATTCCGGAAATGGGGAAATTCCGCGGGGCACCGGTTGTGGCGGGTCGATCAGGCCGCTTGGTGGTGCGGCGTGAGTTCGATGGTCAGCTCGGCGTCGAGGGCGCGTGCCAGGCGTCGCAGCAGCGGGATGGTGGGGACGGTGCCGCCGCCTTCGATCCGGGAGATCTGGGGCTGCTTCATTCCGCAGCGTTCGGCGAGTTCGGTCTGGGACAGGCCCAGGGCGGTACGCCGGTCGTAGACCAGCTGGCCGAGGTCATGGGCCAGTTCGGCCTCCTCGTACAGGCGGTCGTACTCGGTGTTCTCCTCCACCGTTTCACCGAGGAGCTTGCGGTGGCGGCGGGTCTTCCACTCGGCATGGTTCACGGCAGTTCCTCCTTGATCGGACGGCTGTAGACATCGTGTTCGGCGGCCGGCGCGTGGCTGGCCTCGCATGCGGCCTGGGCGGCTCGGGCGCGGTCCACCTCCACCGTTTCGCGCATCTTCGTCTTACGGAAGACGGTCAGCAGTACGACACGACGGTTCGGGGCGAGCCAGTAGGTGATGCGCTGGGCGTTGTCGCCGAGGTCGAATCGCAACTCACGGAGCTTGCCGCCGAGATGGCGACTGTAGGGCTCGCCGAGGGTGGTCGCGTTCTCGGCGAGGCGGTCGACCTTCTGCTCGACTATCACGTAATGGTGGGCGGGGAGGTTCTCCAGCCAGAGGCGGACCTCGGGCTCGATCTCGATGGTGTACCGCTCACCGGTCATGGCTTCGATGGTATATGGCTCAGGTGATATATGCGAGGGGATTCGCGCGACTCCTGAGGATGCCGCGCGGGGTTGAGGGGACCGTGGGTCGGGGTCCCCGCCCGGTGTGGGGCCGGTCGTGTTCCGGGGCCATACGCTCGCCCGGCGAACGGGGTCAGGGTTCCCCTGGCCTTGTGGTGGCCCCACGGCCCCCGGAATGCGGCCGGCGCAGGACCCGTACCGGGTGGGTGGCTCAAGGTGCCCTCAGTTTGACCTTCATCGACTCCACAAAGAGGTTGGGGCGCCCTGCATAAACATCACTGATCCTTTGCTCAACGTGTTCAGCTTCCCACACCGCACTTCGTTCCAGCCCAACACACTCTTCAGGCGTCGCCTGCCGCACCTTGCCGACGGCCTCAGCGATCTCACAGTCCTCAGGGTTCAGAAGGTTCTGCCGGAAGAAATTCGGAATTTCCGGCAGTGTGGCGGGATCAATTCGGCGCAGGACTGACCCCCACCGACCTCGCGAGTACGCCTTGTTATGCACCGCGACAATAAACAAAGGGTCGCCTTCTGGAAGATCAGAAACAACCTGCCCGTCAGGAAAGAACGCAATGTAAGGGCGCACTCCGAGCATCAATGCATAAGCCGACCGCCCCTCACCGACGGAAACCTGAAGTACTACCCCAGGAGAAAACCGGACCGACATTCCCTTCTCCCTTCCACCGCGTTTCCCAGTCACGTCAAAGCAGCACCGATCAACACTCAGCGGCTCCCTACATCTTTCCTGGCCGGGGTGCACCGGCTCCGCCCGGGCACGACCAAGGCGACCGTGGGCAGGTGATCGTCCCCCGCCCGCAGCGTCCATGCGCTGAAGCCGTCGTCCGGGAAGACGAGCTCCGCTTCACGGTCGATCACGCGCAATCCGTGTTCACGCACACACTCCCGGACCTCCCCGCGGGGACGTCCGAGCAGCGCGATGCCGGCATGGGACGCGTTGACCGGGCCGGTCAGCACGGCACGGACCACCCGCTCGTTCGTGTCGTAGCCGAGCACCACGCCGGAGGAGAAGAAGTTGTCCTGGAATGCGGCACCGGACTCAGGAACTACACCGGCGCCGGGGTGGTGATGAAGGCACCCGCCGCCAGGCGCTTTGGCCCAGCTGCGGACCAGCTCATAGGGCAACGTCAGCATTCGGACACGCCACGCCCCCCGCTTCGCGCCGGGAACTCGTCAGACAGTGGCCGCCACCCACACCGTCACGTCGTGCGCAATGTCGGCAACCTGGTTCTCCGACTCCACTCGATGCTCACGCCCTGCGGGGCATGAGTATTCGACTTCGTAGCTCCCCTCATCAAGCCTCGCGCGAATCTTCCGAGAAATTGTTGTACTTCTCACCACTCTCCATCTCCAGCGTGCAATAGAGGGCTGACGGCTGAGGAGCGGGTTCGGCGTGAGCGGGTCCGGTTGGCGGCTGCTG
>NZ_NBCN01000038.1:0-71001 GCF_002099185.1 Streptomyces sp. CB03238
ACCCGCCGCAAACCCGCTCTGGCCTGCCCGAATACAGCCTTCTGCAACACGCTTTAGATAGGCGCGCGGGTGGCACCCAGGAACGTAACGGCGCCCACGGGAGTATCCGGCGCCAAGCCGCCGCCTTCGGGGGCGGGCTGGTATCGGCCCCGGGGGTGCGGGGTGGTACGGGCTCGGGGGCGGGCTGGTACCCGGCCCCGGGGGTGCGGCCCGGGGCGGTGCCTTGAGTTCACCGTTCCGGGGGTGAGGGGGTGGGAGCCCCCGTCAGGCGGGGCGGCGGCCGTGGTTGGCGCGGTGCTTACGGATGCGCCACTTCCGTTTGCGGGTCCTCTTCGACATGGGCGGTCCCTTCCGACGGCGTTCCTACGGTCGTAGCCGAGGACGGGACCGCCGTCGAGGGGTTACGCGCGGCCGATCGGCGCCAGCACCGCGTCCGTCAGGGCCGCGAGGTCCGACGGGGCCAGCTCGACCTCCAGGCCCCGGCGCCCCGCCGAGACGCAGATCGTGTCGTGCTCCGACGCCGACGCGTCCAGCACCGTACGCAGCCGCTTGCGCTGGCCCAGCGGGGAGATGCCGCCTCTGACGTACCCCGTCGTGCGTTCCGCCGCCGCCGGGTCGGCCATCGTCGCGCGCTTGCCGCCCACCGCCGCCGCGAGGGCCTTCAGGTCCAGCTGGCCGGCGACCGGGACGACCGCGACCGTGAGCTCGCCGTCGACGTCAGCGACGAGGGTCTTGAAGACCCGGTCGGGGGAGACCCCGAGGGCCTCGGCGGCCTCCTCGCCGTACGAGGGGGACGCGGGATCGTGGTCGTACGCGTGCACCGTGAAGGGTGTGCCCACGGCGGTGAGCGCCACCGTCGCCGGGGTACCGTTCGCCTGCTTCTTGGGCTTCTTCGCCAACGTCTCGTGCTCCTCGCGTCAGTTGGGGCTCGTCGGCGCACGGGTCAGGTCCACCGCCGGCAACGACGGCAGGTGCCGCAGCACCGCCGTCTCCGCGCGCAGCAGGTGCAGCTCCTCGCGCAGCCGCGTCGCCGTGTCCGGTGCCTGGAGGAGCCGCTGCTTGGCCGGGGTGTCGAGCACCGCCGCCGCGGCCACCAGGTAGGAGACGACCGACGGCTCGTCCGGCAGTTCCTGACTCGCCGTCATGGACCGCTCGCGCGCTCCCGCCAGCCGCTTCTGGTAGGCGCGGAACGCCCGCAGGACCCCCTCGGCGAGCGCGCCCGCCCCGTCGCCCTGCTCCTCCTCCAGCTCCTCCAGCTCCGCCGTCAGGAACGGTCCGCTCGCGTCGACCGACAGCAGTTTGACCCGTGTCGTCCCGGTCGCCAGCACCTCGAAGCTGCCGTTCTCCCGCTCCCGGATCGTCGCCGCGTCGGCGATGCACCCGACCCGGTGGAACGCCTGGATCGGGTCCGGTCCGAAGCCCGCGGCGGGGCCCTTCTCCGGCAGCGCGGTCTGGTCGGGCATCCCGGGCGCGGTGGGCGCGACCTCACGCCCGTCGCGGATCGCCACGACGGCGAAGCGGCGCGGCTCCGACTCGTCGGTCTTCAGCAGCTCGCGCATCATGGCGCGATAGCGCTCCTCGAAGACGTTCAGGGGCAGCACGAGGCCCGGGAACAGCACCGCGTTCAGCGGGAAGAGTGGCAGGCGAGCGGTGGTCACAGCGGTCAAGCGTAATGGCCGCCCGAACGGCCGCGTCCGGCCCGTCCGCGCAGCGGGACGCTCGCGGCCACCTCCAGGCGTACGCCGTGGCGGGCGTCGAGGAACCGGCCCAGCGGATCGTCGCTTCCCCACGACCACGGAAACGACGTCGCGTACGGGCCGATCAGCCGGAACTGGTCCAGCGCCGCCGCCCACCGCGCCCGGCCCACCAGCACGTACACCAGCACGTTGCGCACCTCGGCCGGCCACGGGTCGGCCACCGCGTACCGCCCGGACAGTTCGATCGCCAGGTCCGCCGCCGCGTCCATGCGGTCCTCCGGTACGGAGCCGGCGTCACCGCCCGCCGTCAGCCGGGCGAACGCCGCCCGCACCGGCAGCGCCCTTATCAGCGACCCGGGCAGCGCGTCGGTCGCGGCCTGCTCGGCGAAGTCGAAGCAGAAGTCGAAGCACTCGCGGTGCGAGCCGCGCCGTTGCGTCGACAGGTACTTCAGCGCGGCCACATGGCATCCGTAGTGGTGCGCGGCGCGGCACACCGCCTGCTCCCACAGCGTCTCGAAGGCGGTGTGCGTGGCGTGCGTGCCCCGCGCGTGGTCCAGCGCCAGCCGCCACGGCACCGGATCGCGCGGCGCGGCCTCGGCCGCCGCGTCGATCAGCGGCCCGAGCTCGCGCAGCCGCTCGGCCCGCGCCGGGGACTCCCACGCCTTGCGGACCGCGACCTCCGCCTTGACCAGCAGCGCGTCCGGGTCGCGCGGCGCGTCCGCCAGCCAGCCCGTCAGCCACGCGTCCCGGCTGTGCGCGAAGGCGGCCAGCCGCGTGACGTACCGGTCACGGCTCTCCCACTCGGCGGCCCCGCGCGTCGCGGCCAGCAGCTTCGCGGCCGGTTCGGGGTCCCCGAGGGCGGCGGCGACCAGCGCAGGTGCCAGCCGCTCGTCCGGCGCGTCGAGCAGCACCGCATGGTCCGGCGGCAGCCCGTCGGCGAGCTGCGGAGTCTGCCGGACCGCACGCGCGGTGCTGAGCAGTGCACGGAGCAATGACATGGTGCGGACCATTGAAAACCGCAGGTCGGAGCCGCGCCAGAGGGCTGCTGTGAAGCTTTGGTAGCGGCGGAATGGTTGCACGGACGAATACCAAGAGAACGTAAAGAAAGCGGTGTACGGGTGTGTCAGCTGCGCCGGAGGAGGCGTGAGGCACCCGCCGCGACCGTAGTGGCGAGGATCCAGCCCAGCAGGATCAGCGCGGTCGACGCCCACTGCCATATGCCTCCCAGCCGCCAGTACCCGTCCTGGCCGAGATTGATCACCGGCAGCAGCAGATCCAGCGCGTACAGGGCCGCGTTCCAGTGCGGATGCTCGCCCGGCTTGATCGCCGGCGGATCACACCGCGAGAAGGCCAGCGTCCCCGCGGCCCACAGCACCGCCATCCACAGCGCGGCCCGGCCCGGCCGGTAGCCGTACGCCACCGTCCAGTCCTGGATGTAGCCCCACATCTTCGCCGCCAGCGGCAGCGTCTCGCGCCGCCGGCGCTGCTTGGCCAGCAGCACCTCCCGCGCGTCCGCGTCCTCGCCGCTGTTGCGCAGCACGGTCGCCAGCCGCTCGTACGGCTCCGGGGCGAACTCCGGGGTCGCCGCCGCCACCCACTCCAGGCGGCGGGTGAGCGGGAAGTGCCCGTACGGCACGAGGTTCTCGTACACGAACCCGCCCATCGCCAGCCCGCCGGGCCCCGGCCAGCTGGTCGACAGGTCGATCAGCGTCACCACCTTCGCGCCGTTGAGCACCACCCGGCCCTCCTCCGGGCGCTCGCCGTTGAAACGCAGCTCAGGGGTGACGATCCGGCGCAGCGACAGCTCCTCCCGCCGCTCCGACGACAGCAGGAACCGCGCGTGGTGGAAGTCCACCGCGTCCCCGAACCGGCCGTCGTCCAGCCGCACCCCGCCCCGGCACTCGAACGGCTGCACACGTGTGCCGCGCATCGGCGTGTTGAAGTTGGCCAGCCCGCCGGGCGGCGTCGCGCCCGCCGCGTTCCCCGTCCGGTCGCTGACCCACGCGTACGTCATGTACAGCGTCCGCTCCACGGTCAGCTGCGGCGCGTTCAGCGCCCGGCGGCCCTCCGCGCCCCGCAGCCGGCTGCCGCGCAGACTCAGGGAGACGCCGACCTTCGCGCCGCGCAGCGAGAACTCGCCGTGCGTCTCGATCAGCTCCGCCGTCAGGTCCTGCGCCACCGACATGCCGTCGGCGACGATCGCCCGGCCGCGCCGGTCCGGCCCCACATGGATCTGGCTGATCAGCAGGTCGGTGCCTATCTGGGCGTCCGTCAGCCGCATGCCGTGGTCGATCCGGCAGCGCGGCAGGTGCAGATCACCCTCCGTGTGCAGCCGCGCCGCCTCCAGCCGCGGTATCGCGCACTTGACCATCCGCAGGGTGGTGAACCGCGACTCCGGCAGCACCACCTCGTTCTCGAACCGGCAGCCGTGCAGCTCCACGTACGGACCGACCGTGCCGCCCGCCAGATCCAGCGTCCCGGTGATCTGCACCCCGCGCAGCTTCAGCGCCGAGACCCGCCCGGCCAGCGCGGGCGGCCCGTCCAGCAGCAGTAACGCCACCTTGTCCGCCCGCACGCACCGCTCCGGCGGCCAGACGCGCGGCGAGAAGGGATCGTCCAGCATCGCGTTGCCCGCGCTCAGGTCATAGGTGGCGCCGATCCGGAACGCCTGCCACATCCCCACCTCGGACGGGGTCAGGTCGTCCGGTACGTCGTCGTCGTGCGGCTCGGTCACTGCCGCCCCCTCCGCTTCCCCTGTTTCGTACTGCAGTTCTTCCCGCTGTGTGACGGACTGAACGCTAACGGTCAGGTGTGACAATCCCGGCCGCTCGTGACGTGTATCAGCCAGTGATACGGACGTCCGGCCCCGGGAAACCGTCTGCGAGAATTGACCTGTGATCTCACGAATCGATCTGCGCGGCGACGCCCTCCCGAAGGGCGGCGCTCTGCGCGACCTGCTGCCCCGTGCCGAGTTCGACGTGGAAGCCGCCCTGGAGAAGGTGCGGCCGATCTGCGAGGCCGTGCACCATCGGGGAGACGCGGCGCTGATCGACTACGCGGAGAAGTTCGACGGTGTGGTCCTGGACCAGGTGCGGGTTCCGGCCGCCGCGCTCACGCGCGCGCTGGAGGAGCTCGACCCGGCCGTCCGCGCCGCCCTGGAGGAGTCGATCCGGCGCGCCAGGATCGTCCACCGCGAGCAGCGCCGTAGCGAGCACACCACCCAGGTGGTGCCCGGCGGCACGGTCACCGAGAAGTGGGTCCCGGTCCAGCGCGTCGGTCTGTACGCGCCGGGCGGCCGCTCCGTCTACCCCTCGTCCGTGATCATGAACGCCGTACCGGCGCAGGAGGCGGGCGTCGAGTCGATCGCCCTCGCCTCCCCGCCGCAGAAGGAGCACGGGGGGCTGCCGCACCCCACGATCCTCGCCGCCTGCGCCCTCCTCGGCGTCGACGAGGTGTACGCGGCCGGAGGCGCCCAGGCCGTCGCCATGTTCGCGTACGGCACCGAGTCCTGCGCCCCCGCCAACATGGTCACCGGCCCCGGCAACATCTGGGTCGCCGCCGCCAAGCGGTACTTCACCGGCCGGATCGGCATCGACACCGAGGCCGGCCCGACCGAGATCGCCGTCCTCGCCGACGACACCGCCGACCCGGTCCACATCGCCGCCGACCTGATCAGCCAGGCCGAGCACGACCCGCTCGCCGCCGCCGTCCTGGTCACCGACTCCGTCGACCTCGCCGAGGCCGTCGAGAAGGAGCTGGAGCCGCAGGTCGCCGCCACCCGCCACATCGAGGACCGGATCGTGCCCGCGCTGCGCGGCAAGCAGTCCGCGATCGTGCTGGTCGACGGCCTGGAGGAGGGCCTGCGGGTCGTCGACGCGTACGGCGCCGAGCACCTGGAGATCCAGACCGCCGACGCCACCGCCGTCGCCCAGCGCGTACGCAACGCGGGCGCGATCTTCGTCGGCCCGTGGGCGCCGGTCTCGCTCGGCGACTACTGCGCGGGCTCCAACCACGTCCTGCCCACCGGCGGCTGCGCCTGCCACTCCTCGGGCCTGTCCGTGCAGTCGTTCCTGCGCGGCATCCACATCGTGGACTACACGCGCGACGCGCTCGCCGAGGTGGCCCACCACGTGGTGACCCTCGCGGAGGCGGAGGACCTGCCGGCGCACGGCGCGGCGATCAAGGCCCGGTTCGGCTGGAAGGTGCCCGGCCAGTGAACGTGAACATCGACGACCTGCCCATCCGCGACGAGCTGCGCGGCAAGTCCCCCTACGGCGCGCCGCAGCTCGACGTACCCGTACGCCTCAACACCAACGAGAACCCGTACCCGCTGCCCGAGCCGCTCGTCGAGCGGATCGCCGAGCGCGTCCGGGACGCCGCCCGTACGCTCAACCGCTACCCCGACCGGGACGCCGTCGAGCTCCGCACGGAACTGGCCGCCTACCTCACCCGCACGACCGGGTACGAGGTCGGCCTCGCCAACGTCTGGGCCGCCAACGGCTCCAACGAGGTCATCCAGCAGCTGCTCCAGACCTTCGCGGGACCCGGCCGCATCGCGATCGGCTTCGAGCCCTCGTACTCGATGCACGGCCTGATCTCGCGCGGCACCGGCACCGGCTGGATCTCCGGACCGCGCAACGACGACTTCAGCCTGGACATGGACGCCGCAAAGGCGGCCATCGCCACGCACCGCCCCGACGTCGTCTTCATCACCTCCCCCAACAACCCCACGGGCACCGCCGTCGAGGCGGACACGGTCCTGGCGCTGTACGAGGCCGCACAGGCCGCCAAGCCGTCCCTGGTCGTGGTCGACGAGGCGTACGTGGAATTCAGCCACCGCCCGTCCTTGCTGCCCCTCATCGAGGGCCGCCCCAACCTGGTGGTCTCCCGGACCATGTCCAAGGCGTTCGGCGCCGCCGGACTGCGCCTCGGCTACCTGGCCGCGCACCCGGCCGTGGTCGACGCCGTGCAGCTCGTACGCCTGCCGTACCACCTGTCGGCCGTCACCCAGGCCACCGCGCTCGCCGCCCTGGAGCACACCGATACGCTGCTGGGGTACGTCGAGCAGCTGAAGACCGAGCGGGACCGGCTGGTCGCCGAGCTGCGCGCCATCGGCTACGAGGTGACCGAGTCCGACGCCAACTTCGTCCAGTTCGGACGCTTCACCGGCGAGGGCGGCGCTCACGCCGTCTGGCAGCAGATCCTCGACCGGGGCGTCCTGGTCCGTGACAACGGCGTACCGGGCTGGCTGCGGGTCACCGCCGGCACACCGCAAGAGAACGACGCGTTCCTGGATGCGGTTCGCGCACTGAAGAAGGAGCAGAGCTCATGAGCCGCGTAGGACGGGTCGAGCGCACCACCAAGGAGACGTCCGTCGTCGTCGAGATAGACCTCGACGGCACCGGAAAGGTCGACGTGTCGACCGGCGTCGGCTTCTACGACCACATGCTCGACCAGCTCGGCCGCCACGGACTGTTCGACCTCACGGTCAAGACCGACGGCGACCTGCACATCGACTCCCACCACACCATCGAGGACACCGCCCTCGCGCTCGGCGCCGCCTTCAAGCAGGCGCTCGGTGACAAGGTCGGCATCTACCGGTTCGGCAACTGCACCGTGCCGCTGGACGAGTCCCTCGCCCAGGTCACCGTCGACCTCTCCGGCCGCCCCTACCTGGTGCACACCGAGCCGGAGAACATGGCGCCGATGATCGGCTCCTACGACACGACGATGACCCGGCACATCCTGGAGTCGTTCGTCGCCCAGGCCCAGATCGCGCTGCACGTCCACGTCCCGTACGGGCGCAACGCCCACCACATCGTGGAGTGCCAGTTCAAGGCCCTCGCCCGCGCCCTGCGGTACGCCTCGGAGCGCGACCCGCGCGCGGCCGGGATCCTGCCCTCCACGAAGGGCGCGCTGTGACAGGTCTTTCGACCATCCTGATCGTCGTCGGCCTCTTCCTGGCGGGAGGCGTGTACTCCTTCAGCAAGCAGAAGATGCCCAAGGGGCTCATCGTCCTGCTGACCATCGCCTCGGTGATGTGCCTGGCGGCGGGCGTCCTGCGGCTTCAGGGAATCTGGGAATGAGTGGCATGAGCACTGCGAAGAAGGTCGTGGTCTTCGACTACGGATTCGGCAATGTCCGCTCCGCCGAGCGGGCCCTCGCCCACGTCGGCGCCGACGTCGAGATCACCCGCGACTACGACAGGGCCATGAACGCCGACGGGCTCCTCGTCCCCGGCGTCGGCGCCTTCTCCGCCTGCATGACGGGCCTGAAGGAGGCCCGCGGCGACTGGATCGTGGAGCGCAGGCTGTCCGGCGGCCGTCCCGTCATGGGCATCTGCGTCGGCATGCAGATCCTCTTCGGGCGCGGCATCGAGCACGGCGTGGAGACCGAGGGCCTGGACGAGTGGCCCGGCACGGTCGGGCCGCTGAAGGCCCCGGTCGTCCCCCACATGGGCTGGAACACCGTCGAGGCCCCGGAGGACAGCGAGCTGTTCGCCGGCCTCGACGCCGACGCCCGGTTCTACTTCGTGCACTCCTACGCCGTGCACGACTGGAGCCTGGAGATCACCAACCCCGCGATGCGCGCGCCCAAGGTCACCTGGTCCACGCACGGCGAGCGGTTCGTGGCGGCCGTCGAGAACGGGGCGCTGTGGGCGACCCAGTTCCACCCCGAGAAGTCCGGCGACACCGGCGCCCAGCTGCTGACCAACTGGCTCAACACCTTCTGACCGTCCCCCTTGAGAATCTAGGACCCGCTGAGATGAGCAAGCTCGAACTCCTCCCCGCCGTCGACGTCCGGGACGGCCAGGCCGTACGGCTCGTCCATGGCGAGTCCGGTACGGAGACGTCCTACGGCTCTCCGCTGGAGGCGGCCCTCGCCTGGCAGCGCGCGGGCGCCGAGTGGCTGCATCTCGTCGACCTCGACGCCGCGTTCGGCACCGGAGACAACCGGGAGCTGATCGCCGAGGTCGCGAAGGCCATGGACATCAAGGTGGAGCTGTCCGGCGGCATCCGGGACGACGCGTCGCTCGCGGCCGCGCTCGCCACCGGCTGCACCCGCGTCAACCTGGGCACCGCCGCCCTGGAGACGCCCGAGTGGGTCGCCAAGGTCATCGCCGAGCACGGCGACAAGATCGCGGTCGGCCTGGACGTACGCGGCACGACGCTGCGCGGCCGCGGCTGGACCCGCGACGGCGGCGACCTGTACGAGACGCTGGCCCGCCTCGACTCCGAGGGCTGCGCCCGCTACGTGGTCACCGACATCGCCAAGGACGGCACCCTCCAGGGCCCCAACCTGGAGCTGCTGCGCAACGTCTGCGCGGCCACCGACAAGCCGGTCGTCGCCTCCGGCGGCGTCTCGTCGCTGGACGACCTGCGGGCTCTGTCGGAGCTCGTCCCGCTCGGCGTCGAGGGCGCGATCGTCGGCAAGGCGCTGTACGCCAAGGCGTTCACCCTGGAGGAAGCGCTCGCGGCGGTGGCCGAATGACCGACTCCGTACGAAAGGTCGTGACCGGCGCGCCCTGGGAGGAGCAGTTCGGCTACTCCCGCGCGGTGGAGCTCCCCAACGGCCTGGTCCTGGTGTCCGGCTGCACCTCCATCGTCGATGGGCAGATCGCCGGCGGGGGGCCCTACGAGCAGGCCGTCAACGCCTTCAACGTGGCCTTCGCCGCGCTGGAGCAGCTCGGCCTCGGCGCGGCGGACGTGGTCCGCACCCGCATGTACATCACCCACGCCCGGGACGTGGAGGAGGTCGGCCGCGCCCACAAGGAGCTGTTCGACGCCGTCCGCCCCGCCGCGTCGATGATCATCGTCGAGGGCTTCGTCGACCCCAGCCTGGTCGTCGAGGTGGAGGTCGAGGCGTACCGGGCCGAGACGAACCGGGCCGACACGAACCGAGGAGGTGCCGCGTCATGACCCTCGCGGTCCGAGTGATCCCCTGCCTGGACGTGGACAACGGCCGGGTCGTCAAGGGCGTCAACTTCCAGAACCTGCGCGACGCGGGCGACCCCGTCGAGATGGCCAAGCTGTACGACGCCGAGGGCGCCGACGAGCTCACCTTCCTCGACATCACCGCGTCGTCCGGTGACCGGGAGACCACCTACGACGTGGTGCGCCGCACCGCCGAGCAGGTCTTCATCCCGCTGACCGTCGGCGGCGGCGTGCGCAGCGCCGACGACGTCGACAAGCTGCTGCGCGCCGGCGCGGACAAGGTCGGCGTCAACACGGCGGCCATCGCCCGGCCGGAGCTGATCCAGGAGATCGCCGAGCGCTTCGGCCGCCAGGTGCTGGTCCTGTCGGTGGACGCCCGTCGCACCGACTCGGGCACGCCCTCGGGCTTCGAGGTGACCACGCACGGCGGCCGCCGCGGCACCGGCATCGACGCCGTCGAATGGGCCCACCGGGCCGCCGAGCTGGGGGCGGGGGAGATCCTGCTCAACTCGATGGACGCGGACGGCACCAAGGACGGCTACGACACCGAGATGATCGCGGCCGTCCGCAAGCACGTCACCGTCCCGGTGATCGCCTCCGGCGGCGCGGGCAAGCTCGCGCACTTCCCGCCCGCGATCGACGCGGGCGCGGACGCGGTGCTGGCGGCGTCGGTCTTCCACTTCGGCGACCTGCGGATCTCCGAGGTGAAGGCCACCCTGCGCGAAGCGGGCCACCCGGTCCGCTGACGCCCCCCGGGAGCCTCAGCCGAGCGGCTGGGCGAGCTGTATGAGGTTGCCGACGGTGTCGTCCAGCACGGCCGTCAGCACCGGCCCCTGCCCCGTGGGCGGCTGGGTGAACCTCACGCCCAGCCCGCTCAGCCGCTCGTGCTCGGCCCCCAGGTCGTCCACCCCGAGGACGATGCACGGCAGCCCGGCCTCCCGCAGCCCCTTGCGGTACTCCTCCGCCACCGGGCTGTCCCCGGGCTCCAGCAACAGCTCCACGTCCTGGCCGGGGGCGGCCACCGTGATGAAGCGCGCCTCACCCAGATCGAGGTTCGTCCGGGTCTCGAAGCCGAGCACGTCCGTGTAGAAGGCGTGGGCCTTCTCCTCGTCGTCGACGTACACGCTGGTCATCGCGATCCTGATCATCGTGATCCTCCTGCCCGGCTGCGCACGAGCCGCGTACGTCCGATGATGCCCGCCCCCACTGACAACGGCCGGTCCACCCCGGCCCGCCGCCGGTGAATCCGGGGCGGTCGGCCCCCTGTCCGCCGCCGGGCCGCCGACGCCTCCGGCCGACGCCTCCGGCCGACGCCTCCGGATGGTGTCCGGCCCGCTGTCCGCCGCTGGGCCGCTGCCGGAGGCATACGGCCGGGCGCCGTACGCCGGGCACGCACCTGGGCCGGACAGCGGGCGCGGGCGCCGTCGTGACCTCGCCCGCGTACCGCACCACGCTGTGGCGGCGGGGCGTCGGGGCGGCCCTCCCGGACGGGTCCTGACGCGGCTGAGCGGCGTCCTGTGCGGCGGTCGGCCCGCGAGTTCCGCACGCGGCCGTCCGTACCGCAAGCGCAGCCTGTGCGCCGCCGGCGGCGGCCCCGGCCCGAGGCGCCCCGGCCCTAGATCCCCAGCTGCTTCGTCCCGTGCAGTCGCTCCACGGCGTCCTTGTCGCCCTCCACCTCGACGTTCGCCGCGTCCTGCCGGCCGAACGCGAACATCGTCAGCTCGCCCGGCTCACCCGTCACCGTCACCACCGGCGTGCCCCGGCGCGCGACCGTCGTCTGGCCGTTGGGGCGGCGCAGGACCAGGCCGACCGGGACCTTCCGGCACAGCATGCGGGCCGCCTTCTCCAGGCGTACCCACAGCGCCTCCGTGAAGACCGGGTCCAGGTCGCGGGCCGTCCAGCCCTGCTGCGCCCGGCGGACGTCCTCGGTGTGCACGTAGAACTCGACCGTGTTGGCGCCCTCGTCGACCTGCTTGATCGCGTACGGGGACATCCGGGGCGGCCCCGTACGGATCAGCTGGATCAGCTCCTCGTAGGGCTTGGACGCGTACTCCGCCTGCACCTGCTCCAGGCGCCCCCGCAGCGGACCCAGCAGTATTCCCGCCGCCGCGTCCGGGCGGCGCTCGCGCACCACCACATGGGCCGCCAGGTCACGGGTCTTCCACCCCTCGCACAGGGTCAGGGCATCGGGGCCCGCCGCCTCCAAGAGGTCGGCGAGCAGGAGCCGTTCACGCTTGGCATGGGTCGACATGGAGGCCAGAGTACGGCCGTCCGGTGTGGTCCGCCCAGTGGACGCACCACGGAGAAGACCCCGTGGTCACGGCACAATGGCGACATGACCAGCAACCTTGACCCGGCCATCGCCGCCCGTCTCAAGCGCAGCCCCGACGGGCTGGTCCCGGCCATCGCCCAGCAGTACGACACCGGCGAGGTGCTCATGCTGGGCTGGATGGACGACGAGGCCCTGCACCGTACCCTCACCACCGGCCGCTGCACCTACTGGTCCCGCAGCCGCCAGGAGTACTGGGTCAAGGGCGACACCTCCGGACACGTCCAGCACGTCAAGTCGGTCGCCCTCGACTGCGACGCCGACACCGTCCTGGTCAAGGTCGACCAGGTGGGGGCCGCCTGCCACACCGGCGCCCGCACCTGCTTCGACGCCGACGTACTGCCGCTGGGAAAGTAGGCGACCATGGATCTCGAGACCTTCCGCAAGCTGGCGGCCGACCGCCGCGTCATCCCCGTCAGCCGCCGCCTCCTCGCGGACGGCGACACCCCGGTCGGCCTCTACCGCAAGCTCGCCGCCGAACGCCCCGGCACCTTCCTCCTGGAGTCCGCCGAGAACGGCCGCTCCTGGTCGCGGTACTCGTTCATCGGCGTACGCAGCGCCGCCACGCTCACCGCCCGTGACGGTCAGGCCCACTGGCTCGGCGTCCCGCCCGTCGGCGTGCCCGTGGACGGCGACCCCCTGACGGCGCTGCGCGCCACCGTGGACGCCCTGCACACACCGCGCGACCTCGCCTCCGGGATGCCGCCCTTCACCGGCGGCATGGTCGGCTACCTCGGGTACGACATCGTGCGCCGCCTGGAGCGCATCGGCGACCACGGCCGGGACGATCTCCGGCTGCCCGAGCTGACCATGCTGCTCACCTCGGACCTCGCCGTGCTGGACCACTGGGACGGCACGGTGATGCTGATCGCCAACGCCATCAACCACAACGACCTGGACACGGGCGTCGACGACGCGTACGCGGACGCCGTCGCCCGCCTCGACGCCATGGAGGCCGACCTCGCAGAGCCGGTGCGGACGGAACCCGTCGCCCTGCCGTCCTCCGAGCCCCCGCCGTACACCGCCCTGTGGGGCGGCGAGGCCTACCAGGAGGCCGTCGAGGACATCAAGGAGCGCATCAGGGCCGGCGAGGCCTTCCAGGTGGTGCCCTCGCAGCGCTTCGAGACCGCCTGTACGGCGAGCGCCCTCGACGTCTACCGGGTGCTGCGGGCCACCAATCCGTCCCCGTACATGTACCTCTTCCGCTTCGACGGTTTCGACGTCGTAGGGTCCAGCCCCGAAGCCCTCGTCAAGGTCGAGGACGGGCACGCGATGGTCCACCCCATCGCAGGCACCCGCCCGCGCGGGGCCACCCCGCAGGAGGACCAGGCCCTCGCCGACGAGCTCATCGCCGACCCCAAGGAGCGCGCCGAGCACCTGATGCTCGTCGACCTCGGCCGCAACGACCTGGGGCGGGTCTGCGCGCCCGGCTCCGTCGAGGTCGTCGACTTCATGTCGATCGAGCGGTACTCGCACGTCATGCACATCGTCTCGACCGTCACCGGGCGCGTCGCCGAGGGCCGTACCGCCTTCGACGTCCTGACCGCCTGCTTCCCCGCCGGAACCCTCTCCGGCGCCCCCAAGCCGCGCGCCATGCAGATCATCGAGGAACTCGAGCCGACCCGGCGCGGGCTGTACGGAGGCTGCGTCGGCTACCTGGACTTCGCCGGCGACTCCGACACCGCCATCGCCATCCGTACCGCCCTGCTGCGCGACGGCACGGCGTACGTCCAGGCCGGCGCGGGAGTCGTCGCCGACTCCGATCCGGTCGCCGAGGACACCGAGTGCCGCAACAAGGCGGCCGCCGTCCTCCGCGCCGTACACACCGCCAACCGGATGAACGGCGCATGAGGGCATAAGGGATAGTGGTGGCGTGAGTGCCGCATCCGTACCCCAGCCCCGTGCCACCCGCGCGGACGAGACGGCGGCCGCTTCCGGCGGCCGCCGCAGCCTCGCCGCCGCCCTCCTCCTCGGCGCCGTGGGCGCGGCCGTCGTGCTGCTCGCCTCCGGCCAGACCTGGGCCGAGGGCACGGTCGCCGTCGGCGGCGGCACCGTGCCGCTCGACGCCGCGGGCGGTGATGTCACCGGCGTACCCACCGCCCTCGCCATCGTGGGCCTGGCGGCCCTCGTCGCCGTCTTCGCGGTACGCCGCGCGGGCCGGTACGTCGTGTCGCTGCTGCTCACCCTGAGCGGGGCGGGCGCGGCCGCCGCCGCGTACCTGGGCGCCTCCGACAGCGCGGCGCTCGACGAGAAGGCCGCCACCACCACCGGTGACGCCGCAGCCCGGGTCGAGGCCCTCACACACACCGCCTGGCCCTACGTCACGGCCGTCGGTGCCCTGCTGATCCTCCTCGCCGGGCTGCTCGCCCTCCGCCACGGCCGGACCTGGCCCGCCATGTCCGGGCGGTACGAGCGCGACGGCGGCCCCCGGCCGCGCAAGGCCGGCCGCGCGGCCGGACCCGCCGACCCGGACCGGCCCGAGGACCTGTGGAAGGCCCTGGACCGCGGCGAGGACCCCACGCGCGACGCCTGACGGGTGCCCTGTCGGCTGATCCGGGGTGACCCCCCGGATCACCCCGCACGCGCGCGTGCGGGACAATGACGCTGAGCGTCCGCACCCGGCGGGGCCGTACACAGAGCAACAGCAACGAGGAGCAATTCATGGCGGGCAGCGACCACGGACACACCCCGGCCGCCTGGACCGGAGTCACCATCTCCTTCATCGGCTTCTGCGTCGCCGGTGCTTTCATGGTGGCGGCCAACCCGCTCGGCTTCTGGGCGGGCACGGCCGTCATCCTGCTCGGCGGTGTCGTCGGATTCGCGATGAAGCTCGCCGGCCTCGGCCAGAAGCCGTCGCCGGAGCTGGACCGGGCGCGCGAAGAGGCCGCCCGCAAGGACCACACGCCGGAGACCGCCCGCGCGGACGTCCACGCCTGACCCGTCCGGGCGCATCCACGGCACGAGGCGCGGTCCGGCACCAGCCGGGCTGCGCCTTTCCGCATGACCGGCGACAATCACCCGGTGGACCCCAAGCCGCCCCCGCCCCCACCCGCCGCCTCCGCCCCGCCGGAGTCCGGCGCGCCCACGCCCATGGATCCCGACGCCCTCACCCCGGCGCAGGGCACCGGTCCCAGCGCGTACGCGACGCGCACGGCGCCGCCCATGGGGCCCGCCCCCGCCCCGGCGCAAGGCACCGGTCCCGGCGCGTACGAGACCCGCGTGGTGCCGGGCACCGGCCGCCGCCCGCCTGTGCACACGGGGCCGGCCGGAGGATTCGGCGCGGCGCCGCCCCCGCCCCCCGTCCCGTCGTCACTCGTGCGGCGGCTGGCGCCGCCCCTGGGGGTGCTCGCCGCGGTCGCCGGGGGGTTCGCGTACGTAGGGGCGGTCGATCCGAACGAGCCCGGGCACTACCCGGTCTGCCCGCTGCTGCGCTTCACCGGGATCCTCTGCCCCGGCTGCGGCGGACTGCGCAGCGCCCACGCGTTCATCCACGGTGACCTGGCCACCGCGCTCGGCGCGAACGCGTTCGCCGTCGCCGGGTACGTGGTCTTCGCGGTGGCGATCGTGTTCTGGCTGGTGCGGGCCGTCCGGGGACTGCCCGTACGGATCACTCTCCGGCCCGCCTGGTGGTGGTCGGCCGGAGCCCTGCTGGCGGTGTTCTCCGTCGTCCGAAACCTTCCGTTGGGCTCCGCTCTCGCTCCGTGAAACCCCAGGTCACGGCGGTGCGGTCGGGCGGATGAAGACTCTGGGCCCCGGTACGGATACCATCAAGGTGACTGATCCTGAATCCAACATCACCGTCCTGGAAGGGGGCCTCTCGCGTGAGTGTGCTCGACGAGATCATCGAAGGCGTTCGCGCCGACCTCGCAGAGCGACAGGCGCGGGTCTCCCTCGACGAGCTCAAGGAGCGGGCGGCCAAGGCGCCCCAGGCCAAGGATGGCGCTGCGGCGCTGCGTGGCGACGGCGTCAAGGTCATCTGCGAGGTGAAGCGCTCCAGCCCCTCCAAGGGCGCGCTCGCCGCGATCGCGGACCCCGCAGGGCTCGCCGCGGACTACGAAGCGGGCGGTGCCGCCGTCATCTCCGTACTGACCGAGCAGCGGCGCTTCGGCGGCTCCCTCGCCGACCTCGAAGCGGTGCGCGCCAAGGTCGACATCCCCGTCCTGCGCAAGGACTTCATCGTCACCGCCTACCAGCTCTGGGAGGCCAGGGCGTACGGCGCCGACCTCGCCCTGCTGATCGTCGCCGCCCTGGACCAGCCCGCCCTGGAGTCGCTGATCGAGCGGGCCGAGTCCATCGGCCTCACCCCGCTGGTCGAGGTGCACGACGAGGAAGAGGTCGAGCGGGCCGTCGACGCGGGCGCCCGCGTCATCGGTGTCAACGCGCGCAACCTGAAGACCCTCAAGGTGGACCGCTCCACCTTCGAGCGGGTCGGCCCCGAGATCCCCGCCGGCATCGTGAAGATCGCCGAGTCCGGTATCCGCGGCCCGCACGACCTGATCGCGTACGCCAATGCCGGTGCCGACGCCGTGCTCGTCGGCGAGTCCCTGGTCACCGGGCGCGACCCCAAGTCCGCCGTGGCCGACCTGGTCGCCGCCGGCGCCCACCCGGCCCTCCGGCACGGACGGGGCTGAGCCTCCCCCATGACCGCCGCCCGTACCGCCGTGGAGCCGACGCCGTCGTCGGTGTCGTCGGTGACCACGTGTACGGGCACCGGCGCGGTGGACGGTTCCACGCGCGCGTACCCCGGTCCGGGAGCCGACCTCGGCATGCGGGCCCCCGCCATGGGCGGCAGCCGCGCGTACCTGGCCGTACCGGCGGCGGACGCCGTCGCGTCCCGCGACCCGTACGCCCGCCTCGCCCGCGGCTGCCGTCCGCGCGGCTGCCGGGCCCCGGCGCGGCGCGTGCACGGGCGTCGCGTCCGGTACGTCATCGGCGACGAGCCCGGCCAGGTCAACGGCATGCGATGGCGGGCGCGCACCGCGCGCCTCCGCCACCGCTGAACCCACCCCCCGTCCCGACGGACGGGGTGGGCAGCGGTCGACCGGTGGCGTCGGCGCATACCGTGACCACCGTCAAGCCGAGACATCCGGGGGCGAACGCCGCCCCCGTAGAGGAGCATGTCGCATGCCCAGCGAGTTCTTCATTCCCGATCCCCAGGGCCAGGTCCCGAGCGCCGAGGGCTACTTCGGCGCCTACGGCGGCAAGTTCATCCCCGAGGCGCTCGTCGCCGCGGTCGACGAGGTGGCCGTCGAGTACGACAAGGCCAAGAACGACCCCGCGTTCGCCGCCGAGCTCGACGACCTGCTGGTCAACTACACCGGCCGGCCGAGCGCCCTCACCGAGGTGCCCCGGTTCGCCGAGCACGCGGGCGGTGCCCGGGTCTTCCTCAAGCGCGAGGACCTCAACCACACCGGCTCGCACAAGATCAACAACGTGCTCGGTCAGGCCCTGCTCACCAAGCGCATGGGCAAGACCCGCGTCATCGCCGAGACCGGCGCCGGACAGCACGGCGTCGCCACCGCCACGGCCTGCGCCTTGTTCGGCCTTGAATGCACCATCTACATGGGCGAGATCGACACCCAGCGCCAGGCGCTGAACGTCGCCCGGATGCGGATGCTCGGCGCCGAGGTCATCCCCGTCAAGTCCGGCAGCCGCACCCTCAAGGACGCCATCAACGAGGCGTTCCGCGACTGGGTCGCCAACGTCGACCACACGCACTACCTCTTCGGCACGGTCGCCGGACCCCACCCCTTCCCCGCCATGGTGCGCGACTTCCACCGCGTCATCGGGGTCGAGGCCCGCCGCCAGATCCTGCAGCGGGCCGGCCGGCTGCCTGACGCGGCCGTCGCCTGCGTCGGCGGCGGCTCCAACGCCATCGGCCTCTTCCACGCGTTCATCGAGGACGCCGACGTACGCCTGGTGGGCTGCGAGCCCGCCGGACACGGCGTCGAGACCGGCGAGCACGCGGCCACGCTCACCGCCGGCGAGCCCGGCATCCTGCACGGCTCCCGTTCGTACGTCCTCCAGGACGACGAGGGCCAGATCACCGAGCCGTACTCGATCTCCGCCGGCCTGGACTACCCGGGCATCGGCCCGGAGCACTCGTACCTCAAGGACAGCGGCCGCGGCGAGTACCGCGCGGTGACCGACGACGCGGCCATGCAGGCGCTGCGCCTGCTGTCCCGCACCGAGGGCATCATCCCGGCCATCGAGTCGGCCCACGCGCTGGCCGGTGCCCTGGAGCTCGGGCGCGAACTCGGCAAGGACGGCCTCATCGTGGTCAACCTGTCGGGCCGCGGCGACAAGGACATGGACACCGCCGCGCGCTACTTCGGCCTGTACGGCACCGACGCCGCCCCGGTCGAGGCCGACGCCTCCGCCGACGACGGCGCCGCCGAGATCCAGACGGACACCGACATCCAGGGGGGAACCAAGTGAGCGGCAACATCCAACTCCTCCAGCACACCCTGGAGCAGGCCAAGGCCGAGGACCGGGCCGCGCTCATCGCGTACCTCCCGGCCGGATTCCCGACCGTGGACGGCGGGATCGAGGCCATCAAGGCCGTCTTCGACGGCGGCGCCGACGTCGTCGAGGTCGGCCTGCCGCACAGCGACCCGGTCCTGGACGGCCCGGTCATCCAGACCGCCGACGACATCGCGCTGCGCGGCGGCGTGAAGATCGCCGACGTCATGCGCACGGTCCGCGAGGCACACGAGGCCACCGGCAAGCCGGTCCTCGTCATGACGTACTGGAACCCCATCGACCGGTACGGCATCGAACGGTTCACCGCCGAACTCGCGGAGGCGGGCGGCGCCGGCTGCATCCTGCCCGACCTGCCGGTCCAGGAGTCCGCCGTATGGCGCGAGCACGCCGAGAAGCACGGCCTGGCGACCGTCTTCGTCGTCGCGCCCAGCAGCAAGGACGAGCGGCTGGCCACCATCACGAAGGCGGGCTCCGGCTTCGTGTACGCCGCGTCCCTGATGGGCGTCACCGGTACCCGTGAGTCGGTCGGCGAACAGGCGGCCGACCTGGTGCGGCGCACCCGCGCCACCTCCGAGCTGCCGGTCTGTGTCGGCCTCGGTGTCTCCAACGCCGAACAGGCCGCCGAGGTCGCCTCCTTCGCGGACGGCGTCATCGTCGGCTCGGCCTTCGTCAAGCGGATGCTCGACGCCGACGACCACGCGGCCGGCGTCGCGGCCGTACGGGAACTGGCGGGCGAACTGGCACGCGGGGTACGGCGAGTTTCGTAGCTCGTACGGGTGGAAGTGGACCGGGGAAGCGCGCGGGCGCCTCCCCGGTTCGTTGCTGTGGGCGTGAGCGAGAAGAACAGTGCAGGAAAGCGGAGCGCGCGAGAACGGCTCCAGGAGGAACGCGAGCGACAGAAGGCCCGCGAGAAGCGCAGGCGCACGCTGATCGTCTCGGCGGCCGTCGTCGGCGTGCTCGGGCTGGCCGCGGTCGTCGGGCTCATCGCCGCCAACACCGGCGACAAGGGCGACAGCTCCGGCACCGGCCCCGTCGCCGCCCCGACCGGCGCCACCGGCAAGGACCAGCTGGCGATCCCCGTCGGCGCCACCGACGCACCGTCCACGCTCACCATCTGGGAGGACTTCCGCTGCCCGGCCTGCGCCCAGTTCGAGAACGCCGTCCGGGACACCATCCACCAGCTGACCGACTCCGGCCAGATCAAGGTCGAGTACCACCTCGCCACGATCATCGACGGCAACATGGGCGGCAGCGGCTCGCTCAACGCGGCGAACGCCGCGGCGTGCGCCCAGGACGCCGGCAAGTTCGTGCCGTACCACGACGTGCTCTACCAGAACCAGCCCCCGGAGCCGGACGACGCCTTCGCCCGGGACGCCAAGCTCTTCGAGCTGGCGGCGAAGGTACCCGGCCTGGACACCCCCGCCTTCCGCTCCTGCGTCTCGGAGGGCACGCACGACAGCTGGGTGAACAAGTCCAACGAGGCCTTCCGCAGCGGCGACTTCCGTGGCACGCCGACCGTGCTGCTCAACGGAGAATCGATCTTCCCGACCAAGGGCAAGGAGCAGATCTCCGTCGAGAACCTGAGGAAGTGGGTGGCCGAGGCGAACAAGGGCAAGAAGCCGGGCACCGCGTTCCCGTCCCCGGCCGCTCCGGCCACGCCCCCGGCCCCCGCGTCTCCCACGGGGCGCTGAGCGCGCGCTGTTATGCACTCTTTGCCGGGCGGGTTGCCCCGTCTCCCGCCCGGCAGGGTAGCGTCGGTCCTGCCATGGACCTTGCCTACATTCCCAGCCCGTCGACCGGTGTCTTCTACCTCGGACCGGTCCCGCTACGCGGCTATGCCTTCTGCATCATCATCGGTGTCTTCGTCGCCGTCTGGTACGGCAACAAGCGCTGGCTCGCCCGGGGCGGCAAAGCCGGCACCGTGGCCGACATCGCCGTGTGGGCGGTGCCCTTCGGCCTCGTCGGCGGCCGGCTGTACCACGTCATCACCGACTACCAGCTGTACTTCAGCGAGGGTGAGAACTGGGTCGACGCCTTCAAGATCTGGGAGGGCGGCCTCGGCATCTGGGGCGCCATCGCGTTCGGCGCGGTGGGCGCCTGGATCGGCTGCCGGCGCCGGGGCATCCCGCTCCCGGCGTACGCGGACGCCATCGCGCCCGGCATCGCCTTCGCCCAGGCGATCGGCCGCTGGGGCAACTGGTTCAACCAGGAGCTGTACGGCAGGCCCACCGACCTGCCGTGGGCGCTGGAGATCAGCACGGGCGACAACCGCGAGGCCGGGCTCTACCACCCGACGTTCCTCTACGAGTCGCTCTGGTGCGTCGGCGTCGCCCTGCTGGTGATCTGGGCGGACCGCAGGTTCAGGCTGGGCCACGGCCGGGCCTTCGCGCTGTACGTCGCGGCGTACTGCGCGGGGCGCGGCTGGATCGAGTACATGCGCGTCGACGAGGCGCACCACGTCCTGGGCCTCCGGCTCAACGTGTGGACCGCGATCCTGGTCTTCCTGCTGGCAGTGACGTACATCGTCGTCTCGTCGCGGACGCGGCCGGGGCGCGAGGAGGTCGTGGAGCCGGCGGTGCTCGCGGACGTGGCGAAGGCGGACGCGGCGAAGGCGGACGACGCCAAGACGGACGCGGCGAAGACGGATGCCGGGGAGACCGAGGTGGCCGACTCGGCCCGGCCGGTCGACGACGGGGACGCGGGCACGTCCGGGGCCGATGCGGGTGCGAAGCCGGAGTCGGCGGAGAAGAGCTGACCCGTCCGTGGTGCGAGGCGGCCGTCGGGACCGGGAGGTTCCGACGGCCGCCTCGTTTTCATGTGCGGTGGGCCCTGGCCAGGGACAGGGTGCGGTGGGCGGCCGCGACGACCGCCGCGTCGACGAACCGGCCGTCCGGCAGGGCCAGCGCGCCGGCGTCGGTGGCGGCCGCCTTGACGATCTCCTCCGCCGCCGCGATCTCCTCGGGCGCCGGCAGGTACGCCTGCTCGATGACCGGCAGCTGGCGGGGGTGGATGGCGGCCCGGCCGAGGAATCCCAGCGCGCGGCCGTGGGCGCACGACGCGGCGAGTCCGTCGAGGTCGCGGATGTCCGGGTGGACGGACTGCGCGGGCGGCGGGAGGTCCGCGGCGCGGGCGGCCACCACGACGCGGCCGCGTGACCAGTCGAGCCCGCTGTCGTCGCCTACGCCCAGGTCGGCGCGGAGGTCCGCCTCGCCGATGGCGATGCCGTGGACGGCCGGGTGGGCGGTGGCGATGGTGTGGGCGTGCTCGATGGCCAGGGCGGATTCGAGCAGCGCGTGCAGCGGGACGGCAGGTGCGAGGGCCGCGATCCGCTGAATGTCAGTGCCGTGTGTCACCTTGGGGATACGCAGAGCAGCGAGGCCGGGCAGCGGGGCCAGCGCTGTGATGGCCGTGGTGTCGTGCGTGCTGGGGAGGCGGACATGGATCGGTACGGGGTGGGGCGAGGAGAGCAGGTCGGTGGTGGCGTCGAGGGCGTACGCCTTGCGCTCCGGGGGCACCGCGTCCTCCAGATCGACGATCACGACGTCGGCGCCGGACGCGAGGGCCTTCGCGACGACGTCGGGGCGGTCGCCGGGGGCGTACAGCCAGGTCAGAGGCCAGGTGACCGGGGTGGTGGGCGGGGAGGTCATAGCGCGCCCTCGGAGCGCAGAGTGGCGATCTCGGCCTTGGTCAGCCCGAGTTCGGTGAGGACCGCGTCGGTGTCGGCGCCGTGGGGGCGGCCGGCCCAGCGGATGGCGCCGGGGGTCTCGGAGAGGCGGAAGAGGACGTTCTGCATACGGAGGGGGCCGAGTTCGGGGTCGGGGACTTCGGTGACCGTGTCCAGCGCCTGGTACTGGGGATCCGCCATGACGTCGCGGATGTCGTAGATCGGGGCGATCGCCGCCTCGGCCTTCTCGAAGGCCGCCATGGCCTCGTCGCGGGTGTGCCGGGCGATCCAGCTGCCGACCGCTTCGTCGAGGACGTCCGCGTGCTGGGCGCGGGTGGTGCCCTCGGCGAACCAGGGCTCGGTGATCAGGTCGGGGCGGCCGACCAGGCGCATCACGCGCTCCGCGATGGACTGGGCGGAGGTGGAGACGGCCAGCCACGCGCCGTCGGCCGTGCGGTAGGTGTTGCGGGGGGCGTTGTTGCGGGAGCGGTTGCCGGTGCGGGGCTGGACGTAGCCGAGCTGGTCGTACCAGAGCGGTTGCGGGCCGAGGACGGAGAGGATCGGTTCGATGATCGCCATGTCGATGACCTGGCCGTGGCCGGTGGTGGTGCGGGCGTGGAGGGCGGTCATCACCGCGTACGCGGTGGCCAGGGCCGCGATGGAGTCGGCGAGACCGAAGGGAGGGAGCGTGGGCGGGCCGTCGGGTTCGCCGGTGATCGCCGCGAAGCCGCTCATGGCCTCGGCGAGAGTGCCGAAGCCGGGGCGGCGGGCGTACGGGCCGTACTGGCCGAAGCCGGTGACGCGGGCCAGGACCAGTTGGTCGTTGGCGGCGGAGAGGTCGGGCCAGCCGAGGCCCCACTTCTCCAGGGTGCCGGGGCGGAAGTTCTCGACGACGACGTCGGCGGTGGCGGCGAGGCGGAGCAGGGTGTCCCGGCCGCCGGGGGTGGACAGGTCGAGGGTGATGGTGCGCTTGTTGCGGCCGAGCAGCTTCCACCACAGTCCGACGCCGTTCTTGGCGGGGCCGTGGCCCCGGGACGGGTCGGGCTTGCGGGGGTGCTCGATCTTGATGACGTCGGCGCCGAAGTCGCCGAGCATGGTCGCCGCCAGGGGGCCGGCGAAGAGGGTGGCGAGGTCCAGGACGCGCAGTCCCTGGAGGGGAGGAGTCCCGTGAACGGTGGTGGTCATAGGGCGTCGATCTCCGTGCGGTACGGCATCGAGGAGGTGGCACCGGGGCGCTGGACGGACAGTGCCGCCGCCGACGAGGCCCAGGCGAGGGCGTCGGGTACGGGCCTGCCCTCGCCGAGTGCGACGGCCAGGGCGCCGACGAAGGTGTCGCCCGCGGCGGTGGTGTCGACCGCCTTGACCCGGGGTGCGGGCACCGTGACGGGCGCGGCGCCCCGGGCCGCGTAGAGGCTGCCGGACGCGCCGAGGGTGATGACGACCTCGGGGACGTGCCGGAGCAGTTCCTCGGCGGCCGCGTGCGGGTCGGCGAGGCCGGTGAGGGCCGCGGCCTCGTGCTCGTTGGGCACCAACAGGTCGGTGGCGGCAAGCAGTTCGGGAGGCAGGGGTTGAGCGGGGGCGGGGGTGAGGATCGTACGGACGCCATGGCGACGGGCGGCTTCGGCGCCGGCGGTGACGGCGGAGAGGGGCAGTTCGAGCTGGAGCAGCAGGGCGTGGGCGGTGGCGATGAGCGTTTCGTCGCCGGGGGAGAGGGAGGTGACGGTGCCGTTGGCGCCGGGGATGACGACGATCGCGTTGCTGCCCTCGTCGTCGACGACAATGTGGGCGGTGCCGGAGGGGCCGTCGACGGTGCGGAGGAGGTCGGTGTCGACGCCGGCGGCGGTGAGACCGGCCCGGAGCCGGGTGCCGAACTCGTCGGAGCCGACGGCGCCGATCATCGACACCTCGGCGCCGGCGCGGGCGGCGGCGACGGCCTGGTTGGCGCCCTTGCCGCCGGGGACCGTACGGAACTCGCGTCCCGTGACGGTCTCGCCGAGCTTGGGGGCACGGCTCACATAGGCGACGAGGTCCATGTTGGTGCTGCCGAGCACCGCGATATGGGTCATGGGCGGTGTGCCTCCTGGTGGGTGAGCCGGTGCGTGAGCCGGTGGGTGAGTTCGGCCAGTGTGTCGAAGCCGATGCCGTCGAAGGTGTGGACGGAGGTGGCGAGGCGGTTCTTGAGGGGGGAGGTCCAGCGGTCGGGGATCCGGTCGGGGTGGCCGGCGAGCAGACCGGCGACGGAGCCGGCGGTGGCGCCGTTGGAGTCGGTGTCCCAGCCGCCGGAGACGGCACGGCAGATGGAGAGGGCGAAGTCGCCGTCGGCGTGGGTGAGCGCGGCGGCGAGGAGGGCGGTGTTCGGGACGACGTGTACCCAGTGGTAGGAACCGTAGGCGGCGTGGAGCCGGTCGGCGACGGTGTCGAAGCCGGTGTGCGCGTGGGCCGTCGCGATGCCGAAGCGGACCGCGCGGGCCAGGCGTGAGTCGGACGGGACGACCGTCAGCCCGGCGGCGAGCGCCTGGTGGACGTCGGCGGTGCCGGAGGCGGCGGTCGCGATGACGGCCGCGGTGAACATCGCGCCGTACACGCCGTTGGCGGTGTGGGTGAGGGCGGCGTCCCGGTGGGCCTGCTCGGCGGCCGCGGCCGGGTCGCCCGGGTGGGTCCAGCCGTGGACGTCCGCGCGGATCTGGGCGCCGATCCACTCGCGGAACGGGTTGCGGTGGGTGGCGGTGAGCGGCGGTTCGAGGCCGGAGAGGAGGTTGCGGTAGGCGACGCGCTCGGCGGTGAAGGTACGGCCGGCCGGGAGCTCGTCCAGCCAGAGGCGGGCGACGTCGGCGGTGGTGAAGCCGGGGCCGTACCGCTGGAGGAGCAGCAGGTTGAGAAGGGGGTAGTTGAGGTCGTCGTCCTCGGGCATGCCGTCGATGTTCTCGGCGAGCGAGGTGGCGGCGGAGCGGCGGTTCCAGGGGTGCGCGGCGGCGAGCGCCGGGGGCACACCCTTGGCGGTGAACCAGGAGGTGAGCGGCCAGTTCCCGGTGGCGCGGGCGAGGGCCCGGATGGCGGAGAGGGGGAGTTTCTCGACGGGCTTGCCGAGCAGACACCCGGCGGCACGGCCGAGCCAGGCGGCATGCAGCCGGGCGCCGAGCCCGGGTGTGACGGCCACTGGTGCGGGCGGGGGATCGGCCCGGGGCGATGCGCCCGCCGCCCGTACACCCTCCGGCGCGGGGCGCGGGGCGCGAGCCGAAGCCGGTGCGGACGGGGGGCCGGCCTGGTGGAGCGGTGCACCTGGGGCCTGTGCTCCCTGTGGGGCGGGGTGAGGGGCGCTGGCGGGCGCTGAGGCCGGCGGCGGGCCGGACTCGTGGGGCGATCGACCGGGCGTGTGGCCCCCGGCCGATGTGTGGGGCGGCGCGGTGGTGAGTGCGGGGCCGCCCCCGGTGGGCTCCGGCGCGGCGGCCGAGCTCGGCGGTCGCGGCGGGCCCGCGGTTCCTGGCGGGGCGCCGGCCGCCCGTACGCCTTGCGGCGTGGGGCTCGGTGTGGCGGCTGGGCCGTGCTCGGCCGGGGCCGGTGGGGGGCCGCCGTCGGGCGGCGCTCCGCGCGGGGCGGCCGGTGGGGTGTCCGGGTGGGCGCCGGGCCAGTGGGGGCACAGGCGCCTGATGTGGGAGAGGGAGGTGGGTTCGGCGGGGGCCAAGGGGGAGGGGAGGGCGGCCAGTTCGTCCAGGAGGTGTTCCGCGAGAGCGCGGAGGTGCGGGGGCGCGGGGGTGGGCGATGCGCCGGCCGCGGTGGGGGCGGGGGTGCCGCCGGCGGCGCGCCAGCGGGCCTCGACGGCCGAGGCGTCGCGGCCGTCCTCCGCGGCCTGGCGCAGTTCGTGGCCGATCAGGTCCTCGGGCTGGACCCAGGTGAGCCGCACGTTCACCGGAGCACTCCGGGGGCGGGGGAGAGGGCGACGAAAACCCGCTCGTGGGCGCGGCGGCGGGCCGTGTCGCGCATGAAGATCTCATGGGTGACGTCGGCCAGCACCGCCGCCGGGGCGTGCAGGTCGAGGCGGCTGGCCTCGGCGACCTGTTTCGCCCAGTCGGCGGGGACCGCGGCCTCTCCGTGCAGGGCGCCCGCGATCGCGCCCGCCATGGTGGCGATCGAGTCGCAGTCCCGGCCGTAGTTGACGGCGCCCAGCACCGTACGGCGGTAGTCGCCCTCACCGACCAGCAGCATGCCGAGGGCGATCGGGAGTTCCTCGATGGCGTGCAGCCGGGAGGGGCGGCGCGCGCCGAGGGAGGGGGAGCGGTAGTCGGGGCCGACCGTGTCGAAGGGGGTGACGGCCTCGCGGAGGGGGCGGAGAGCGGACTCGAAGTCCGTGTGGTGCGAGGCCACTTCGGCCACCGCCTCGATGGCCGACCGGGTGCCGTCCTTGGCGAGGGCGATGGCCGTGTCGACGACCGTGGCCGGAGTCGCGCCCGGCAGGCAGGCCGCGGCGACCGCCGCCGCGAACACGCCGGCCGCCTCACGGCCGTACGAGGACTGGTGCGGAGCGGTGACCTCGAGGGCCTCGGTGTAGGCGGCGGCCGGGTTCGCGGCGTTGACCAGGCCGACCGGTGCCATGTACATCGCGGCGCCGCAGTTGACGACGTTTCCGGTGCCCGCCTCGCGCGGGTCGACGTGGCCGTAGTGGAGGCGGGTCACCAGCCACTTCTCGGCGAGGAAGATCCGCTGGAGGGGCAGCGCCTCGGTTTCGAGTTCGGGGATCCAGCGGGGGGTGGAGATCAGGTCGGGTACGAGATGGTCGGCGACGGCGTACGCGTCGAGGTGGTCGCGGACCGTGTCGTACACCCGGATCAGCGCGTGGGTCATGAGGGTGTCGTCGGTGACGTGTCCGTCGCCCTTGTGGTACGGGGCGATGGGGCGGGCGGTGCGCCAGTCGTCGCCGTTCCAGGGGCCGACGATGCCGGTGACACGGCCGCCGTGGCGTTCGGCGATCTGGTCGGGGGTGTAGCCCTCGACCGCGCCGCCGAGGGCGTCACCGACGGCTGCTCCGACGAGGCTGCCGGTGATCCGGTCCTCGAGTGTAGGTTTCGGCGTCATGTCGGAATTGTCCACCCCGGGTGGTGAGTTCCGTGTGTGCGAGCTGCTCGGCGAGTTCCACGAGGTCGGTGCCCGCGAGGCGGGGCAGTGCGCAGCCCGCGAGGGTGCGGCAGGCGTCGCGCCAGGTGGCGGGGATGCCGGCGCCGCCGCTGAGGGCGCCGGTCAGGGCGCCGGCGAGGGCGGGTGCGGAGTCCGCCACGCGGGAGAGGCAGGCGGCGGCCGGTACCGCCTCGGTGACCCTGCCGTGGGCGGCGGTGGCGAGCGCGAGGGCGACCGGGACGGTCTCGGCGGCGGCGATGCCGTAGCTGTAGACGTGGTCGACGATCTGGTGCTCCAGGAGCGGGACCAGCTCGAAGGCGCTGTCGGCGGCGCGGGCGAGTTTGGTGGCGTGCCGGGCGTTGCGGCCGATCTCGGTGGCGGGCGGGAGCTGGCCGAGCGCGGCGCCCACGGCGTCGTCGACGTCCGCCCCGCCGAGGGCCGCGGCGACGGCGGCGGCCATGGCGCGGGCGCCGTGCACGCCGTCGCCGTCCTGGGTGTACCGGGCGTCGAACTCGGCGAGTTCGGCGGCGGCGCGGGGGTCGCCCGGGTGGGCGACGGCGAGGACGGCGGCGCGGACGCAGGCGGCGTCGTCGAAGTAGTGCGGGTTGTCGTGGCCGGTGGCGGGCGGGCGCAGACCGGTGGCGAGGTTGCCGAGCCCGGCGCGTACGGAGATGCGGGCGCGGAGGGGCAGGACGGCGGACTCGACCTCGGGGGCGCGGTCGGAGGCCGCGGCGATCTCGGCGGCGAGGGAGTTCCAGGCGAGGTCGACGGCGGCGCACATGCGGCGGGCGGCAGGGAGGGAACGGAAGAGTCCACCGGCGGCGGTGAGCAGGGTCTCGGCGGTGAACGCCGCCCACTCGGCGTCGTCGGAGGGGCCGAGACGGAGGGGTTCGGGGGGCTGGTTCAGGGCGATGGGGACGGGGAGGGTGGTGGTGGCGTTCTGCTCGGCGAACGTGTCCAGTTCGCGGGTGAGACGGCGGGTCCACTCGGGCATGCGGGCGGCGCGGTGCCGGGCGGCCGGCCACCCGGCGGCGTCCCCGGCGGCGAGGCCGAGGAGGAGCCCCTCGACGCGGCGGGGTTCGCGGGGGCGGAAGGTTTCGGCGCGGTGCGCGGCCCCCGGCTCCCGAGTCGGGGGCGGGGCCCCGGATCCGGGGGGATGGTCGGGGGCGTCACCCTCGGGGTGCGGACGGGCCTCGTCGGGTGTGCAACCCGGGGCCGTCGGGGGTGTGGGGGCGTGCCCGCCATCCAGGGGCGGGGCTGTGGCCCCGGGCCCTCCGGCCTCGCCGAAGGCGTGGGCCCTCGGGCTCGGACCCCCGGGCCCGAGGGCCCGCTCGGCGGTTCCCGTCCCGGGGTGTGCGGGGGGCCCGTGGGGTTCGGGGGCGGCTCCCGGTCCCGGCCCGGGGGCGGCGGCGGGGTTGGGTGCGTCCGTGGGGGTTGGCGCGGTGGGGCGAGGGGGCATCAGGGGGCCTCCGTATCGTCGTACGGGGTGAGCAGCTCCGCGATGTCCAGGACGTGGTAGCCGCGCATCGAGGGCAGGCAGCTGCCGCGTACGGGGCCGATGGCGGCCGCCCAGTCCGGGGGGATCGCCCTCGCCCCGGACATCGCGCCGGCCAGGGCGCCCGCCACCGCGGCTGTCGTGTCGGCGTCCCGGCCCATGTTGACGGCCGTGAGGACCGACGTACGGAAGTCGCCGCGGGCCGCCGCGAACGCGCCGAAGGCGAGGCCGACCGCTTCCGGGGCCAGGTCCGTCCACGGGTAGCCGCCGATGACCACCGCCGAACGGACGGTCCGCTCCCGGACGAGCGGGTCGGGCTGGACGCGCTGGGCCGCGACGACCGCGCGGCGCATCGAGCGGGCCGTCCAGGAGTCCATGGGCACCACCGACAGGGCGGCCGCGATGACCGAGGCGGGACCGGCGCCCGACATCGCCGCCGCGACGCCCGCCGCGACCGCCTGGCCCCCGTAGATGCCCTCACCGTCATGGCTCACCGTGCCGTCGATGGCCACCAGCCGCGCCGCCTCCGCCGGGCGCCCCGCCGCGAAGACCCCGAAGGGGGCCGCCCGCATGGCCAGACCGTCGCTCCAGGCGTGCCGGTGCTGGGCCGAGATGGGGGCGGCCAGGCCCCGCCGGAGGTTCTCCAGCGTGCCGCGCTCGCTGAAGCCCGCGCCCCGGAACGGCCCCTCGTCGAGGTCGGCGATCCAGCGGTGCCAGGCCTTCTCGACATGTGAGACGGTCAGGGCCGAGCCGTGCCGGGCCAGTAGGAGCCCGGAGAAGATCGCGTACTCGGTGTCGTCCGTGCCGACCGGGTCGTCGCTGACGAACCCCTCGATACGGCCCCACCGGCGGCGGATCTCCGAGGGCCGCATGTTCTCGGCGGGCGCCCCGAGCGCGTCCCCCACGGCCAGCCCCAGCAGGGCGCCCCGCGCGCGGTCGAGCAGGACAGCGCCATCGGACGCGAGCGGGGCGGGATCGCATGCAATCGACTCCATCGCGTGGCCCTTCCGTGCGCACCGATCCGTTCACCGATCCATTCCTGGATCTGTGCCACGTCGGGGGAGCGCGCTGTCCGCGCGGGGCCAGCTTCACCCGGGTGCCCCAGCACCTAGGCACGCCTTACTAAGTAAAGCCTGCCTTGCTGGCGCGCCCCTTACATCGCGCGTATTTTCGAGGGTGTTGGGGGGAGCGGGGTCACCCGGACCCGCTGCTGTACGCAAGGCGTAAGGGGAGAGCTGTGTCCATCATCGAGACCGAGGCGACGCTTCACGAGGCGCACCGCGACAACCACACCCACCGCGATGTGAACGGCGGCTGGCTCCGCCCCGCCGTCTTCGGCGCGATGGACGGTCTCGTGTCCAACCTGGCGCTCATGACCGGTGTGGCCGGTGGCGCGGTGTCCCAGCAGACCATCGTCATCACGGGGCTGGCCGGGCTCGCGGCCGGCGCGTTCTCCATGGCCGCCGGCGAGTACACCTCCGTGGCCTCGCAGCGCGAGCTCGTCCAGGCGGAACTGGACGTCGAACGCCACCAGCTGCGCAAGCACCCGGTGGACGAGATGGAGGAGCTCGCCGCGCTGTACGTGGCGCGGGGCGTCGAGCCGCCGCTCGCCCGCGAGGTCGCCATGCAGCTCTCCAAGGACCCCGAGCAGGCGCTGGAGATCCACGCCCGCGAGGAGCTCGGCATCGACCCGGACGACCTGCCCTCGCCGATGGTCGCCGCGCTGTCGTCCTTCGGGTCGTTCGCGCTCGGCGCGATGCTGCCCGTCCTGCCGTATCTGCTGGGTGCCACCACTCTGTGGCCGGCCGTGCTGCTGGCGCTGCTCGGGCTGTTCGCGTGCGGCGCCCTCGTGGCCCGGGTGACCGCCCGCAGCTGGTGGTACAGCGGCCTGCGCCAGCTCGCGCTGGGCGGTGCGGCGGCGGCCGTCACGTACGGGCTGGGCGCCTTGTTCGGCGCGGCGATCTGATCCGGGGCGGGGTCGGTACGTACCCGGCCGGGCGCCTGCGCGGAAGTCGGTACGTACCGGCCGGGCGCCCTATTCGGCGCCGCCGAACTGATCCGGCGCAGCCACCGTCACGTACCGGCCGGGCGCCCGCCTTCGGCGCGGCCGTCCGATCCGCAAGGGATCGCCCCTGGTCAGGCCCCCTCGGCAGGCGAGCGAGGGGGCTTCGCCGTACCGTTGCCGTACCGTTGAGGAACCGACGAAGGTCTTGTGACGAACCTCCAATAGCCCGATCCGCCCCTGCGATGAGACACTATGCAACGCGGCACATAAGTAGCCGTAACGCGGCGGTTTCGAAGCCCTCGACACGGGGCATGAGCCGTTAGCGCTGCGGGCAATGAAGCCCGCTCCCCACAGGCCGCCGGATGTCGATGTCTCGACGGCCTGTCCATGTGTGAAGCCGCTGAACCACCTCCACCGCCACCAGCGGTGTCCGCATGCTGGAATGAGCTATCCGCTTTCCGAGAAGCACTCCATCATGTAACCTGCACGAAATTTCGCGGAGGGCCAACGTCGTCCCTCTGGCACTTGCATATGCCACGACGACGACGGGAGAGCCGATGCGTTCCGACGCCTGGTCGCCCATGGACGGTCGCCCCGCCCCGCAGGGTATGTACGACCCCCGCAACGAGCACGACGCCTGTGGTGTCGGCTTCGTTGCCACCCTCACCGGTGTTGCCAGCCACGCGCTGGTGGAGCAGGCACTGACCGTTCTGCGCAACCTGGAGCACCGGGGCGCCACCGGCTCCGAGCCCGACTCCGGCGACGGCGCGGGCATCCTGCTCCAGGTGCCGGACGCCTTCCTCCGCGAGGTCACCGACTTCGACCTCCCGGCCGCCGGTGAGTACGCCGTCGGCATCGCCTTCCTCCCCGCCGACGGCTCCGCACAGGCCGTCTCGCGGATCGAGACGATCGCCGCCGAAGAGAACCTGACCGTCCTGGGCTGGCGCGACGTCCCCGTCGCCCCCGAGCTGCTCGGCGCCACCGCCCGCTCGACCATGCCGGCCTTCCGCCAGCTGTTCGTCAGCGACGGCGGTACGAGCACGGGCATCGCCCTCGACCGCAAGGCGTTCGTGCTGCGCAAGCGCGCCGAGCGCGAGGCCGGGGTCTACTTCCCCTCGCTCTCCGCCCGCACCATCGTCTACAAGGGCATGCTCACCACCGGGCAGTTGGAGCCCTTCTTCCCGGACCTGTCGGACCGCCGCTGCGCCACCGCCGTCGCGCTCGTCCACTCCCGGTTCTCCACCAACACCTTCCCGAGCTGGCCGCTGGCCCACCCGTACCGCTTCGTCGCGCACAACGGCGAGATCAACACGGTCAAGGGCAACCGGAACTGGATGCGGGCCCGTGAGTCGCAGCTCGTCTCCGACCTCTTCGGCGCGGAGAAGCTGGACCGGATCTTCCCCGTCTGCACGCCGGACGCCTCCGACTCCGCCTCCTTCGACGAGGTGCTGGAGCTGCTCCACCTCGGCGGCCGTTCGCTGCCGCACAGCGTCCTGATGATGGTCCCCGAGGCGTGGGAGAACCACGACTCCATGGACCCGGCCCGGCGCGCCTTCTACCAGTACCACTCCACGATGATGGAGCCCTGGGACGGCCCCGCCTGTGTCACCTTCACCGACGGCGTCCAGGTCGGCGCGGTTCTCGACCGCAACGGTCTGCGCCCCGGCCGCTACTGGGTCACCGACGAGGGCCTGGTCGTGCTGTCCTCCGAGGTCGGCGTCCTCGACATCGACCCCGCCAAGGTCGTCCGCAAGGGCCGCCTCCAGCCCGGCAAGATGTTCCTCGTCGACACCGCCGAGCACCGCATCATCGAGGACGACGAGATCAAGGCCGCCCTCGCCGCCGAGCACCCGTACCAGGAGTGGCTCGAAAGCGGGATCATCGAGCTCGAGGACCTCCCCGAGCGCGAGCACATCGTCCACACCCACGCCTCGGTCACCCGCCGCCAGCAGACCTTCGGCTACACCGAGGAAGAGCTGCGCGTCATCCTCGCGCCGATGGCCCGCACCGGCGGTGAGCCGCTCGGCTCCATGGGTACGGACTCGCCGATCGCCGCGCTCTCCGAGCGCCCGCGCCTGCTGTTCGACTACTTCACCCAGCTGTTCGCGCAGGTCACCAACCCGCCGCTGGACGCCATCCGCGAGGAGCTCGTCACCTCGCTGCGCTCCTCCCTCGGCCCCCAGGGCAACATCCTGGAGCCGACCGCCGCGACCTGCCGCAGCGTCACCCTGCCGTTCCCCGTCATCGACAACGACGAGCTGGCCAAGCTCATCCACATCAACGCCGACGGCGACATGCCCGGCATGACGGCCGCCACGCTCTCCGGCCTCTACCGGGTCTCCGGCGGCGGCGACGCCCTCGCCGCCCGTATCGAGGAGATCTGCGCCGAGGCCGACGCCGCCATCGAGGGCGGCGCCCGCCTGATCGTGCTGTCCGACCGGCACTCCGACGCCGAGCACGCGCCGATCCCGTCGCTGCTGCTCACCTCCGCCGTCCACCACCACCTCATCCGCACCAAGCAGCGCACCCAGGTGGGCCTGCTGGTCGAGGCCGGTGACGTCCGCGAGGTCCACCACGTCGCGCTCCTCATCGGGTACGGCGCCGCCGCCGTCAACCCGTACCTCGCCATGGAGTCCGTCGAGGACCTGGTCCGCGCCGGCACCTTCGTCGAGGGCCTGGAGCCCGAGCAGGCCATCCGCAACCTGATCTACGCCCTCGGCAAGGGCGTCCTGAAGGTCATGTCCAAGATGGGCATCTCGACCGTCGCCTCCTACCGCGGCGCGCAGGTCTTCGAGGCCGTCGGCCTCGACGAGGCCTTTGTCGAGACGTACTTCAACGGCACCGCCACCAAGATCGGCGGCGCCGGCCTGGACGTCATCGCCAAGGAGGTCGCCGCCCGCCACGCCAAGGCGTACCCCGCCTCCGGCGTCCCCTCCGCGCACCGCGCGCTGGACATAGGCGGCGAGTACCAGTGGCGCCGCGAGGGCGAGCCGCACCTGTTCGACCCGGAGACGGTCTTCCGCCTCCAGCACGCCACGCGCTCCGGCCGCTACGACATCTTCAAGAAGTACACGGACCGGGTGAACGAGCAGTCCGAGCGCCTGATGACGCTGCGCGGCCTGTTCGGCTTCACGTCCGACCGCCCCTCGATCCCGATCGAGGAGGTCGAGCCGGCGTCCGAGATCGTCAAGCGGTTCTCCACCGGCGCCATGTCGTACGGCTCCATCTCCCAGGAGGCGCACGAGACCCTCGCCATCGCCATGAACCAGCTGGGCGGCAAGTCCAACACCGGTGAGGGCGGCGAGGACCCGGAGCGCCTGTACGACCCGGCGCGGCGTTCGTCCATCAAGCAGGTCGCCTCCGGCCGCTTCGGCGTGACCAGCGAGTACCTGGTCAACGCGGACGACATCCAGATCAAGATGGCCCAGGGCGCCAAGCCCGGCGAGGGCGGCCAGCTGCCCGGCCACAAGGTGTACCCGTGGGTCGCCAAGACCCGGCACTCCACCCCGGGTGTCGGCCTGATCTCCCCGCCGCCGCACCACGACATCTACTCCATCGAGGACCTGGCTCAGCTGATCCACGACCTCAAGAACGCCAACCCGGCCGCCCGGATCCACGTGAAGCTGGTGTCCGAGGTCGGCGTGGGTACGGTCGCGGCCGGTGTGTCGAAGGCCCACGCGGATGTCGTGCTCATCTCCGGCCACGACGGCGGCACGGGCGCCTCCCCGCTCACGTCGCTCAAGCACGCGGGCGGCCCCTGGGAGCTCGGCCTCGCCGAGACCCAGCAGACGCTGCTGCTCAATGGCCTGCGTGACCGGATCGTCGTCCAGACCGACGGCCAGCTCAAGACCGGCCGCGACGTCGTCATCGCCGCGCTGCTCGGCGCCGAGGAGTTCGGTTTCGCGACCGCGCCGCTCGTCGTCTCCGGCTGCGTCATGATGCGCGTCTGCCACCTGGACACCTGCCCGGTCGGCATCGCCACCCAGAACCCGGTGCTGCGCGACCGGTTCACCGGCAAGGCCGAGTACGTCGTCAACTTCTTCCAGTTCATCGCGGAGGAGGTGCGCGAGCTCCTCGCCGAGCTGGGCTTCCGTACGCTGGAGGAGGCCGTCGGCCACGCCGAGCTGCTCGACACCGAGCGGGCCGTCACGCACTGGAAGGCGCAGGGCCTGGATCTGGCACCGCTGTTCTACGTGCCCGAGCTGCCCGAGGGCGCGGTGCGCCACGCGCTGGTCGAGCAGGACCACGGCCTGGAGAAGGCGCTCGACAACCAGCTCATCGAGCTGGCCGCCGAAGCGCTCGGCGCGTCCTCCGCCGAGGAGGCCCAGCCGGTCCGCGCCCAGGTCGCGATCCGCAACATCAACCGCACGGTCGGCACCATGCTCGGCCATGAGGTGACGAAGAAGTTCGGTGGCGCGGGCCTGCCCGACGACACCATCGACATCACCTTCACCGGCTCGGCCGGCCAGTCCTTCGGCGCGTTCGTGCCGCGCGGCATCACGCTGCGCCTGGAGGGCGACGCCAACGACTACGTCGGCAAGGGCCTGTCCGGCGGCCGGATGATCGTCCGCCCCGACCGGGGCGCCGACCACCTGGCCGAGTACTCGACCATCGCGGGCAACACCATCGCGTACGGCGCGACCGGCGGCGAGATCTTCCTCCGCGGCCGCACCGGCGAGCGGTTCTGCGTCCGCAACTCCGGCGCGCTGGTCGTCTCCGAGGGCGTGGGCGACCACGGCTGCGAGTACATGACCGGCGGTCACGCGGTCGTCCTCGGCGAGACGGGCCGCAACTTCGCGGCCGGTATGTCGGGAGGTGTCGCGTACGTCATCGACCTCGACCGGGACAACGTCAACTCCGGCAACCTCGGCGCGATCGAGGCCCTGGACGAGACGGACAAGGCGTGGCTGCACGATGTCGTGCGCCGCCACCACGAGGAGACGGGCTCGACCGTAGCCGAGAAGCTCCTTGCCGACTGGGCAGGCGCCGTGGACCGATTCAGCAAGATCATCCCGACCACGTACAAGGCCGTGCTCGCCGCCAAGGACGCCGCTGAGCTCGCCGGTCTCTCCGAGCAGGAGACCACCGAGAAGATGATGGAGGCGGCGACCAATGGCTGACCCCAAGGGCTTCCTGACCACCGGGCGCGAAGTCGCCAAGACCCGCCCCGTCGAGGAGCGCGTCAAGGACTGGAACGAGGTCTACGTCCCCGGCTCCCTGCTGCCGATCATCAGCAAGCAGGCCGGCCGGTGCATGGACTGCGGCATCCCGTTCTGCCACAACGGCTGTCCGCTGGGGAACCTGATCCCCGAGTGGAACGACTACGCCTACCGCGAGGACTGGTCCGCCGCGTCCGAGCGGCTGCACGCCACGAACAACTTCCCGGAGTTCACCGGGCGGCTGTGCCCGGCGCCTTGTGAGTCGGCGTGCGTGCTGGGCATCAACCAGCCCGCCGTCACCATCAAGAACGTCGAGGTCTCGATCATCGACAAGGCGTGGGACTCCGGTGACGTCACGCCGCAGCCGCCGGAGCGGCTGTCCGGCAAGACCGTCGCCGTCATCGGCTCCGGCCCGGCGGGTCTCGCCGCCGCGCAGCAGCTGACCCGGGCCGGTCACACGGTCGCCGTGTACGAGCGGGCCGACCGCATCGGCGGTCTGCTGCGGTACGGCATCCCCGAGTTCAAGATGGAGAAGGTGCACATCAACCGGCGCATCGAGCAGATGCGCGCGGAGGGCACCAAGTTCCGCACCGAGGTCGAGATCGGCGTCGACATCGACGCCGCGAAGCTCCGGCGCCGGTACGACGCGGTCGTCATCGCCGCCGGTGCGACCGTCTCCCGTGACCTGCCGGTCCCCGGCCGGGACCTCAAGGGCATCCACTTCGCGATGGAGTACCTGCCGCTCGCCAACAAGGTGCAGGAGGGCGACTTCGTGGCGCCCCCCATCACCGCCGAGGGCAAGCACGTCGTGGTCATCGGCGGCGGCGACACCGGCGCGGACTGCGTGGGCACCGCCCACCGCCAGGGCGCGCTGTCCGTCACGCAGCTGGAGATCATGCCGCGTCCGGGCGAGGAGCGGAACGCGAACCAGCCGTGGCCGACCTTCCCGATGCTCTACAAGGTCACCTCGGCGCACGAGGAGGGCGGCGAGCGGATCTACTCCGTCTCCACCACCCACTTCGAGGGCGACGAGGACGGCAACGTCCAGTTCCTCCACCTCGTGGAGGTGGAGTTCAAGGACGGCAAGCTGGAGCAGAAGCCGGGCACCGAGCGCAAGATCCCGGCCCAGCTGGTCACCCTCGCCATGGGCTTCACCGGCACCGACCAGTCCAACGGCCTGGTCCAGCAGTTCGGCCTGGAGCTCGACGAGCGCGGCAACATCGCGCGCGACGAGAACTACGCGACCAACATCGACGGCGTGTTCGTCGCCGGCGACGCCGGGCGCGGCCAGTCGCTCATCGTCTGGGCCATCGCCGAGGGCCGCTCGGCGGCGCGCGGGGTGGACCGCTACCTGACGGGCACGAGCGAACTCCCGGCCCCCGTCCGCCCGACGGACCGCGCGCTGACGGTCTGACCCCCGGCCGCCCACCCGAGCGGCACCCGCCCGGCGCCCGGCGAACGCGCCGGGCACCCGCCCCGCCCCGCCCCCGGCGGTCACGGGCACCCCTCATACGTCCCGTACAACGGCGTGCGGAACACAGCAGCGCCTGCCGTGTCCCCGACCGGACCATCGGCAGGCGCTGCGCCCTGTGTGCGCCAGGTGCGCCCTGTTGGGGGGCGGGGCGGGTCTCCTACGATCGGTTACCCGATCGGGGGAGGGGGAGCGCCCATGGCGTCGCCGGAGCGGACCGCGCGGACGAACCGAGTGGAGCGGGCGGTCGCCTTCTGCCTGCGCAACTTCGAGGTGGTCTTCGCGGCCGGGATCGGCCTGACCATCGGCTTCCTGGACATCTTCGGCGACAAGCTCATCGAGTCCGACCTCGCCTCCGGCGCCACCCTCGTGGTCCTCGGCGCCCTCGCCATCGGCTCCCTCTCCGAGCGCACCCGCCGCCCGCACGCCATCCGGGAAGCCATGGAAGGCACCGGCCGCGCCATCGAGGACCTCACCATGGTCTGCTCCCTGGCCGGCAACGAGGTCCGCGAGGCGCTGCGCGAAGCCCGCCAGGGCACCAACCTCTGGTACTTCAAGGGCGGCACCGGCACCTACCTCCGAGCCGTCACGCTCCCCAGTGCGTACGCGCCGCCAAGGAGCACCGCTCCCAGCTCAACGTCAAGATCGAGATACTGAACCCGGCGGACGAACAGGCCTGCAACGCCTACGCCCAGTTCCGCCGCATGTTCTCCGCGAGCCGCCCCCAGAGCTGCGACGTGTGGACCGCCGCCCGTGCCCGCAAGGAGTCGTACGCGACGGTCCTCGCCGCCTGCTGGTTCCGCATGCAGCTGACCATCGACGAGGTACGCGCCCTCTTCGACGCGCTCGCGCTGCCCCTGCCCCGTACCTTCACCGACGCCGACGTCGGCGAGGTCATCGCCAAGGCCCTGCACGCCGAGGACCCCTACGGGAGGTGAACCCCCTGGCCATGGACCCCATGCGCACACACGTGGACACCTACCTGCCCGTCCTGGAGGAGATCGCCTCGGGGAAGCGGGACCTGCCCGCCGTCCGGCACCCGCTGGGCTTCCTGTGCCTGCCGCTGCTCAGAGAGGGACCCGACGGCGTCTGCGTCCACCTCTTCGGCGGCGACGACCGGCACACCACCGACGTCCCGCCGCTGCACGCCCACAGCTGGGAGCTGCGCAGCCACGTCCTGTACGGGGAGGTCGGCAACGTGCGCGTACGGATACGCGACGACACCGACACCCCCACCCACCGCGTCTTCGAGGTGCGCAGCGGCCCCGACGGCGTGGACGAGATACGGCCCACCGCGCGGCTGGTGCGCGGCCAGGAGGGGCCCGTGCGCCGCAGCCCGGCGGGGGAGACGTACGCGCTCGGCGCGGGCGAGTTCCACACCACGGTGGTGACACCGGGCCGGAGCGCCGCCACCCTCGTCCTGGGACGGTCCCTGCCCGGCGGACGGGACCTGTCGCTCGGCCCGCTCGACGGGCCGCCGCGCCGCACGGTCCGCCGGCTGTACGGCACCGAGGCGACCATGCGGGCCGTGCGTACGGCCCTGGGGGATCCATCGGGGGTTACAAGTACGAGGGACGTGGCGGGCGAGTTCTGGCACGTGGTGGGCATGTACCGGTTCCAGCCGGGGGAGTTGGACGAGTACCTGCCGGGCGTGCGCCGCCTCCCGCTCGGGGAGGAGCTGTGACGGTCATCGCATAGTCTCCCCGTATGCCGATCAGCCTGCAGAAGATGGAAGAGACGGCCCCGGCCCTGGTCAGCCTCTACAAGAGCGCGGGCGTGTCGCTGCACAAGCACGGGCTGAGCGGCGAGCGCGCCGCCGTCTACCTGGTCATCGACTACTCGGGGTCGATGAAGCCGTACTACAAGGACGGCAGCGTCCAGGCCCTGGCCGACCGGGTGCTGGGCCTCTCGGCCAACCTCGACGACGACGGGCGCGTGCCGGTCGTCTTCTTCTCCACGGACATCGACGCCGAGACCGACATCGCGCTCGACGACCACCAGGGCCGGATCGACCGGATCGTGGCCGGACTCGGCCACATGGGCAAGACCAGCTACCACCTGGCCATGGACGCGGTCATCGACCACTACCTGGACAGCGGCGCCACCGCCCCGGCGCTCGTCGTCTTCCAGACGGACGGCGGCCCCATCAACAAGCTCGCGGCGGAGCGCTACCTCTGCCGGGCCGCCAAGCTGCCGCTGTTCTGGCAGTTCATCGGCTTCGGCGACCCCGGCAGCCGCCAGTTCGACTTCCTGCGCAAGCTCGACGAGCTGGCCGTCCCCGCCAAGCGGTGCGTCGACAACGCGGGCTTCTTCCACGCGGGCGCCGACCCGCGCCGCGTCCCGGACGCCGAGCTGTACGACAGGCTGGTCGCCGAGTTCCCCGGCTGGCTCGCCGCCGCCCGCGCCCAGGGCATCGTCCGATGAGGGCGCCGCGCGTGCTGCGGGCGGCCGACCGGACGGCGGTGCCGTGGAAGAACGGCGGCGGCGTCACCCGCGAGGTCGCCGCCTGGCCGGAGGGCTCCGGTGTGGACGGCTTCGACTGGCGCGTCAGCCTCGCGGACGTCGGCGCGGACGGGCCGTTCTCCGCGTTCCCCGGTACGGAGCGGATCCTGACCGTCGTCGACGGCACGGGCATGGGCCTCACGGTCACCGGACGGCATCTGCTCGCGGAGCGGTACGCCCCCCGGCCCTTCCCCGGCGACGTCCCCACCCACGGGCGGCTTCTCGCCGGCCCGGTCGTCAACCTGAACGTGATGCACCGGCGGGGCCCGGTCACGGCGGCGGTCGCGGTCGTACGGGGCGGGCTGCCCGTGGCGGTCGCGGTGGACGCGACGGTGCTCGTCGTCGCCCTGGACGGCCCGGCGGAGGTGGCGGGCGTGGAACTGGGGCGGTACGACGCGGTGTTGTGCGACGAGCCCGGGGTGGACCTGCGTACCGACGGGCACGCGGCGGTCGTCACGCTACGCCGGACGGGCTGACCCGGCCGTGTGATCGTGCCCGCCCGTTCGTGACCGGGCGTGTCCGGCGGGTAGGGCTGCACCTCGGGGTCGGCCACCGGACAGGAGACATTCACATGCGCCGTGCAGGTTTCGTCGTCGCCACCACGACCGCGCTCACCCTGACAGCCGCCGGGCAGGGCTGGGCGACCACCTCCAGCGGCGACATCACCGCCAGCTGGGGAGACCGGACCCGCATCGAAGTGACCTGGGTCGACCGGAACTCCTTCCACAACGGAACGCTCGCCGTCGCCGACCAGACGTGCGACGACAAGTCCCTCTACGCCACCCTCACCATCCGCACCGGTTCCGGCAACACCCTCTCGCTGGGCGACAAGCACAACACCGGCGGCTGCGGCACGACCGCCGACTTCCGGAACCTCCGGGCCACGGACGCGAGCGGCATCAGAAGCCTCACGATGACCCTGTGCCGCCGGGGGCCCGGAGCGCCCGACCACTGCGAGACCCGGTACATCGCCGCCAACCCCTACTACGGGTTCTGACACCTGTCAGCGTGTGTACTCCTTCAGGTGACGGAGCACCTCATCCACGTGCGGGCGGGTGCGCTCCGGAACGCCGCGGGCCTCGATCACGGTCTTGTCGCTGGTGCGGTAGCCGGCGGCCATCAGCGCGTGCAGGTTGTCGTGCAGCCCGTTGTCCTTGAAGCGCTGGTCGAGCCAGCACGTGAACACGGCCATGGTCGCGATGGCGTCGGGAGGTGACATGTGGTCCTTGTCCCCGTCCCCGTCGCCGTCCACGGCCCACGCCTGGAACACCGACGGCGTCCACATGGCGATGCCGTACTCCCCCGCCGCGGGCCGGGAGGCCCGCGGGTCGAAGCCGCTCTCGGCCTTGAGCATGGCGGCGAGGAACGCCGGTGTGACCTCGGGGTCCGTGCAGCGCTTGGCGGCGGCGGTGATGGTCGCGCGCAGGGCGACGGGCACGTCCGAGTCCGCCGGAATCGCCCCGGGCGGCCCGGACGCGGGTGCGGTCTTCGCGGGGGGCTTCGCGGGCGGAGCGGCGCCCTTGCCGTCGGACGTCCCGTCGGGCAGCAGCGTCAGCGTGGCGGCCGTGACGGCGGCCAGCCCGAGACCGGTCCCCAGCAGCAGGGCCGTACGCCGGAGGCGCGGCCGGGTACGCGCACCCTCGTGGAGGTCCCGCACACGCCGGGCCAGCTCCTCCGCGCCGAGCGCCGCCCGAGAGGCGTGGTCCGGGGCGAGGCAGGCGCCGATCAGCTCGCGCCACTCCGGCCGCACGCTGTCGTCGAGGCGCAGCTGCGCCGACCCGGCGGCGTAGGCCTGCGCGGCGAGGGCCCGGGCCCGCGCGGTGCCGCCCGGGAAGGGGTGGAGGCCGCCGGTCAGCACCTGGTGGGCGAGGACGCCGAAGGCCCAGATGTCGGCCGTCTGCCGGACGGCGGTGCCGCGATTGCCGGTCCGCTCGGACCACCACTCGGGCGGTACGTGGTCGAGGGAGCCCAGCGGCGGGATGTACGCGTGGGTGCCGTCGAGCTCCACGGTGAGCCCGAAGTCGGCGAGGCGGACGGCGTCGTCCGGGCCGAGCAGGATGTTGGCGGGCTTCAGGTCCGCGTGGACCCAGCCACGGGCGTGCATGTGGGCCAGCCCGGCGGCGACCCCGCCGAGGATGCGCCCGGCGCCGGGGACAGGGGTGCCCTGCCCGCCGGCCGTGATCAGGTCGTGCAGGCTGCGCTCCGCCCGGTCCATGACCAGCGCGGTCACGCCGTCGAGGTCGGGCCGGTCCGGGTCGCGCAGGGTGACCACGGTGCGGGTGCGCACCAGGTTCGGGTGCTTCGCCTCGCTGCTGAACCGCACCTCCTGCCGGATCAGTTCCTCCATGGACGCCCGCTGCCCGGGGGTGAGCAGGTCTGTCCGGAGCAACTTCACGGCGACCGGCGCCGCGTCGGGGGCCGGCGCGGCGCCGGGCACCCGCTCGGCGGCGTAGACGGTGCCCCAGCTGCCGGATCCGAGCAGGGTCGTCACGGCCCAGTCGGCGATCCGGTACCCCGCGGGCAGGTCGAGGGTGGGGGCGTTGTGGTGGGGGTCCATCCTCGAAGGGCCTTTCGGTTCAGCGTCTGACGGGTGGGGGCAGGAGGCGCAGGTGTTCTTCGCGTACGAGGTCGAAGCGGAGCGCCAGGGAGACGAGCCGGCTCCGCTTGGCGCCGCCCGCGGCCGGCTCGTCGGGGTCCTCGCGCAGCCGCAGTTTGGCCGTGGCGAGATAGTCGATGTGGTAGTTGACGGCCGACCGGGACAGGCCGGCGCAGGACGGCAGGGGCCGCAGCCGTTCGACGACCTCACCGACGCCCGGTACGGCCGCGTCCGACGGGGAGCGCAGCCTCGGCTCGCACAGGGCGAGCAGCACCAGGAAGTACTTGGAGGTGGGGTCCAGGGAGAAGGGCGTGGTGGTCGGCTCGCCGGCGGCGGGGTCGCTGCCCGGCTCCCGGTACGCGTGCTGCGGCGCGAACACCTTGAACTCCACCGAGCCCTCGGCCGCGGGCAGGATCACCCGCGACAGCTCGAACGGCACGGGCGCACCGATCCGGCCGGGCGCGACCTTGATGTGCTCACCGGCGCCTTCCATGTTCTCGACGACATAGGTGGCGCCCTCGCTGTGGTTGGACAGCCGCCAGTAGTCCTCGGTGGCGGTGATCTGCCCGGCGTACCGGGAGACGCCGGGGTCGTCGAGGGGAATGGGGAGCGGAGCCCCGGGCGTACCCCTCCCGAAGTCGGCGCTCTGACCCGGGCTCATATGGAGGAGGCGTGGCCTGGGGGGCGGCTCGTCCGGGTACCGGTGAGCCGGTTCGGGCAGCTGGACAGTCACGGTCGTCACGGGGGCATGACAATAGCGACTGCCCACCCACGGACGCATCACCTCCGGCCACGCCGGTCCTGACATCCGTCAGGACCGGCGTGGCCGCCCCGGCCTCTAATGTCGGGCCTCGTAGGAAAGAGGTACCGAAGCAACGGGGGAGCATCGGTATGAAGCGGACGTTCGCCGGGGTCGCCGCGGCAGTGCTGGCCACCGTCGTGGCGACCCTGGTGACGGGGTGCACGGGCGACACACAGCACTCGCGGAATCCGGCCGTCACTGCGGCAACAAACCGTCTGCGGCCGCTCACCGAGGCCGAACAGCTCCGCGTCTCGGACGCCCAGCAGCGGCTGATCAAGGACTGCATGGCCCGCAAGGGCTTCACGTACCACGAGGCCGAGCGGCTGAGCCTGGAGGAGAGCCGCACGTTCGGCTATGTGTCGGACGACGTCGCCTGGGCCCGTGAGCACGGCTACGGCAGCCGCATTCGGGCGAAACACGAACGGGGCAGGACCGCCAACCCCAACGTCGCCTACCGCCAGGGCCTCCCGGCCGAGCGCCGCGCGGCGTACGACAAGGCCCTGGACGAAGGGGTGGACGCACCGGAGCTGACGGCCGGGCTGCCCAGCGGCGGAACGGTCCGCAAGCGGGTGGGCGGCTGCGTGGCCGAGTCCGAGAAGCAGCTGTACGGGGACCCGAAGGCCTGGTTCCGGGCGGAGAAGACCGCCATGAGCCTCCAGCCGCTCTACGTCCCCAAGGTGATGGCCGACCAGCGCTTCGCCGCGGCCCTGAAGGACTGGTCGCACTGCATGAAGCGGGCGGGCCACCCGTACCGGGACCCGGCCGAGGCCCGCCAGGCGGCGCATGCCCTCGCCTTCGAAGCCGAGCGGAAACTCGCCGTCGCCGACGCGACCTGCACCAGGGACACCCGTCTGAGGGTCATCGGCAAGGAGCTGGAGACGCGGTACGTCAACGCGCTGCGCGGACAGTACGGCGAGGCGCTCGACACGTACGACCGGCTGCGGCTCCGGGCGCTGGCCCATGCCACGAAGCTCGTCGCCCCCCGCGCCTGAGCGCGCCCACACACGCCCACGGTCGTCGCCGTGGACCGGCATGCCTCCGACGAGGCAGACAAAAGGAGTGAACGATGCGCAAGTTGGGCACAGCCCTCGCAGCCCTGGGCCTGGCGGTCCTCGGCGTCGCGGTCCCCACGTCCGCCCAGGCGGCGCCCCAGGGTGCCTACTGCGACTACGAGTGGAACCAGCACGGCCGTGACGGACTGGTCCGCGCCTGGAACGGCTACGACTGCACGGGCACCCTGCTGGGGGCGACCCCGGGCGACGACTACGCCTGGGGCGACAGCTCGGGCGCCTTCACGGGGACGGAGTACGCCCAGCCCAAGTCCGTGATGAACAGCGGCTACGTCGGCAACCTGGATGTCGTCGCGTTCTACCGCACCAGCGGCTACCGCTACGAGTACGGCTACGTCTGCCTCTCGCCGTACGAGCTGTACGCCGACGACCTGTCCGACAACTACTACACCAACAACGGTGGCCTGGTGCTCAACAACATCGGCTCCCACCGCTGGGTGAACGCCTCCGGCTGCGCCGCCAACAGCTGGCTCACCTGACCGTCCCCCCTCCCGCACCGACGGCCCGCCTTCCCCCCGGCGGGCCGTACGCGTGGTCTAGGTGTTCTGTCTCGGGAGGTTGTGGACGGGTGAGCCAGGTCTCGGCTGAGGGATCTTGAACGAGTGAGGGCCTTCCGGTTCGGTGTGGATTGCGACGTCTACACCAACAGAAAGGCCCTCGGTGCCCCACCGTAATGCACCTCTGACCGAGACCGGACGCCTGCGCCTGGCCCGCTGCGTGGTCGAGGACGGCTGGCCGCTGCGGCGGGCCGCCGAACGCTTCCAGGTCTCACCCAGTACGGCCCAGCGGTGGGCCGGCCGCTACCGCACGCACGGCGAGGCGGGCGTGGCAGACCGCTCCAGCCGGCCCCACCGCAGCCCTGGCCGCACGCCGACCCGCACCGAGCGACGGATCATCAAGGTCCGCCTGCTGCGCCGGTGGGGACCGGCCCGCAGGACGGATCATCAAGGTCCGCCTGCTGCGCCGGTGGGGACCGGCCCGCATCGCGCACTTCCTGCACCTGGTGCCCTCGACGGTGCACCGCGTCCTCACCCGCTACCGCCTGGCCCGCCTGTCCCATCTCGACCGGGCCACGGGCCGCATCGTGCGCCGCTACGAACGTGACCGACCCGGCGAACTCATCCACGTCGACATCAAGAAACTGGGCAACATCCCCGACGGCGGCGGGCACAAGGTCCACGGCAGAGCCCAGGGCGGCCGCAACAGCTCCGCGCACCGCGACCCCACCCGACCCCGCCCCTGCCACGGCCGCCCCAACCTCGGCTACAGCTACCTGCACACCGCCGTCGACGACCACTCCCGCCTCGCCTACAGCGAGATCCTCCCCGACGAGAAGAAGGAGACCGCCACCGGCTTCTGGCAGCGGGCCCACGCCTTCTTCAGCCGGGCCGGGATCACCGTCGAGCGGGTGCTGACCGACAACGGCTCCTGCTACCGCTCACGCGACTGGCGCGACGAGCTGACCCGGGCAGGCATCCAGCACAAGCGCACCCGGCCCTACCGGCCCCAGACCAACGGCAAGGTCGAACGCTTCAACCGCACGCTGCTGGAGGAATGGGCCTACGCCCGCCCCTACCGGTCCGAAGCCGAGCGCCGGGCAGCATTCCCGCAATGGCTACACACCTACAATCACCACCGCGGACACACCGCGCTGAAAGGCCAACCACCCGCCAGCCGCGTCCCCAACCTCACGGGTCAGTACATCTAGCCGCGTGCCGGGCCCTTGGCTACCGGGCGGGCGGGGTCGGACGACCAGTCGGACCAGGAGCCCGCGTACAGCGCCGCCCGGATGCCCGCGATTTCCAGGGCCAGGACCTCCTGGGCGGCCGAGACGCCCGAGCCGCAGTAGACGCCGACATCTGGGGCGTCGGTCGCGCCCAGGGCCTTGAAGCGGGCCGCCAGGGCCTCGGCCGGCAGGAAGCGGCCGCTCTCGTCGACGTTCTCCGTCGTCGGGGCCGAGGCCGCACCCGGAATGTGACCGGCCACCTTGTCGATCGGCTCCACCTCGCCCCGGTACCGCTCCCCCGCCCGCGCGTCCAGCAACAGGCCCGTCCGGGCCAGCGCCGCCGCCCCGTCCGCGTCCAGCAGCGGCAGGGCGCCCGGCTCGGGCGTGAAGTCCCCGGCCACGGGTGTGGGCGTGTCCGTCGACAGCGCGCCCCGCCAGGCCGCGAGGCCCCCGTCCAGCACCCGTACGTCCGGGTGCCCCGTCCAGCGCAGGAGCCACCACGCCCGGGCGGCCGCCCACCCCTGGCCGCCGTCGTAGGCCACGACCCGCGAGTCGGCGCTTACGCCCGCCCGGCGCATCACCGCCCCGAACTCCGCCACGTCCGGCAGCGGGTGCCGGCCCCCGGCGCCGGGCGGTCCCGCCAGCTCGGTGTCGAGGTCGACGTACACGGCGCCGGGAATGTGGCCCGCCTCGTAGGCCGGACGGCCGGGCGGGCCGCCCATGTGATAGCGCACGTCCAGGAGGGCCGGGGGGCGCTCCGAGGAGAGCTCACTCGCGAGTTCGGTTGCCGAGATGATGGGATTCATGACGCCATCCTCGCGCAGGCGCGGGCGTACGGGTCCCCGTGATGGTCACGGTGAGGATGGGCAACGAATTTTCGGGCATCTTCCTGCGGGATCGCGCCAATTCACGGCGCGGCCGGGGCGCACCGCGCGGCGGGTGATGCAAGCATCTGACGGGGCGTACAGCCGGGCCTACAGCCGGTGGCCGGCACGGCACGCGCGCCCGGTCCCCCGCACGGCCACGACGATGGTCCGAGGAGAGAGTGACGATGACCGAGGCGACTCGGCGCAAACCCGGTACACCCTGTTGGGTGAGCTTGATGGTGCATCACCTTGACGCGACGCAGGAGTTCTACGGGGCGCTGTTCGGCTGGCGGTTCCAGCCGGGTCCGCAACAGCTCGGCCCGTACGTGCGCGGGCTGCTCGACGGCAAGGAAGTGGCGGGTATCGGCCAGCTTCCGGCCGACCGGGACCTGGCGATCGCCTGGACGACGTACCTGGCGTCCGACGACGCCGACGAGACCGCGGAGACGATCCGGTGCAGCGGCGGCACGGTCGCCGTCGGCCCGCTCGACGCCGCCGACGCGGGACGGCTGGTGGTCTGCTCCGATCCGACCGGCGCCGTCTTCGGGGTCTGGCAGGCCGCCGCGCACCTCGGTACGGCCGTCGTCGGCGCCCCCGGCGCCCCGGCCTGGAACGAGCTGCTGACGCAGGAGACGGAATCGGTCAGCAAGTTTTACAAGGCGGTGTTCGGGTACGAGCTCGATCCTGTCGTCTCGGCCGATCTGGACCTGGTGACGCTGAAGGTCGACGACCGCCCGGTCGCCTCGCTGCACGGCGTCGGCACCAGCCTGCCGCGCGACCGGGGCGCACACTGGATGACCTGGTTCGAGGTCGCGGACACCGATGCTTCGGCGCAGCGGGTGACCGAGCTGGGCGGTCAGGTACTGCAGGCGCCGCGCGACGACCCGGCCGGGCGGCTGGCGACCGTCGCGGATCCGGAGGGCGCGGTCTTCACGATCGTACGGTCGGCCGGGCGGCCCTGAGCTACTCGGCCGGGACCGGCAGCACGTCCGGCGAGAGGGCGGCGGCGCGGGCGGTGGCGGCCGTCATACGGCGCCGGTGGTGGCGGCAGAGCACCTCGTACCCGACCTCACGACGTCGTCACCGGCGTTGACGTCGCCGACGACGACCTGGGCGCCCTCGACGACCATCTCGCCGCCGACGGTGCGCGCGTTGTGGGTGGCCCGCGCGCCGCACCAGCACAGGGCCTCGACCTGGAGCACCTCGACACGGTCGGCGAGTTCGACGAGGCGCTGGGAGCCGGGGAAGAGCTTGGAGCGGAAGTCGGTGGTGATGCCGAAGGCGAAGACGTCCAGTTCGAGGTCGTCGACGACGCGGGCGAGCTGGTCGATCTGCTCGGGCGCGAGGAACTGGGCCTCGTCCGCGATCACATAGTCGCAGCGGCCGCCCTTGGAAAGGTGGGCGACGAGGTAGGCGTAGAAGTCGAAGCCCTCGGCGGCCTCGACGGCGTCGGTGACCAGGCCGAGCCGGGAGGACAGCTTGCCCTCGCCGGCCCGGTCGTCGCGGGTGAAGATCATGCCCTGGAGGCCGTGCGCGGAGCGGTTGTGCTCGATCTGCAAAACGAGGGTCTTTGCCGATATCTGGAACTCGCGTGACGACGAAGGCAAGCAGCTCTTCCTCAAAGAATACCGGGTGAAGGTGCAAGTCTACCGAGATCCCGTCCCTGGCCAACTGTTCGGGTGATGGTCGAATTCGGTGATGTCCAGCGTATGGCCAAAGCCCTGCGTGTTGAGATGACCGACGATGTCGCGCATGGGGTCATCACGGTCAACCTCCCCACGGAGCAGCACGTGCGCGACGGCCTGCTGAACGAGCGCCAGCTGCGTATCGCGCTCGATACCGTCGACGCCATCGAGACGGCATTGCGCATCGCCGAAGACGATGCCAGGTAGTCCCACAGGATACTTCTGGGGCCGGCTGCCGCAGATTCTGGTTATGTCCGTCGGTCTGCGGCAGCATTCCGTCGCTGGAGATGCCCGATTTCACAGTGGAGGTGCCTTCGAACCACGTGCAATCCTCGTGCAGTATCCCTGCACAGTGCGCGATTGGTCACGAGATACTTCACGGTGACGCTGCACAGGTCATCTGTCACCTCGACCACGTCGATCCCGCCGAGGTACCGCGCTGCGCATGCGCAGATGTCGGCCTCGTCTCTCTCGTTCCTCTTCCCGTGGTCTTGCTCAGCAGAAGTCGGCCCGTCGTCTCCGCCACCCGCCACATACGTTTCGACAGCTTCCCGGCACGTTCTCCGAGGAGTTCTGCAGCAAGGTGTTCCGCTTCGACGCGCGTGGTGCCCCTCCGAACACGCCTCATTGTTAGTCCGCCCAGTGCTGCGCCGACGTGAAGGACAGTCCTCGCCAAGGCCGCAACCCTGTGCACCCTCTCTGGACGGGGGTACGCCGGTCACCGCTTATCTCCCACTCGTTTCAGCATCGGCGCGGAGGTCCGTCGCGGAGCAGCAGGTGCAGCGCTAGAGCGGCTTGTTGAGGAACGACGCTGTTACCGAGAAGGCGGAGTTGGGAGGCGCGGCTGCGATGTTCGGTGTCGGTGACCCAGCCGTCGGGCAGCCCCATCATCCACTCAACGAAGTCGGCGGACAGCCGACGCGTGCCGGTTGCGGTGGCCATGGGCGCGGCGCGTTTGGTCACGTGCTCCCATCGGCGGATGGCCGGGAGGTAGGCGCCCCACCAGTCGGCAGGCGAGTGACCGTGGTTCTCAGGTTCCTTCCGCCCTTGCGCTTCGGGGTCGTCCCCGCGCCGCCGTTCGCATCTGACAGGTCGGAGTGGGCAGCAGGAACCCGGCATCCTCTACGGGGGCCGGGCAACTGCCTTCCACCGACGAACTGCCCTCGGGATGGCGCAGCAGGGCAGAGGGCGATTCCTCGGCCGTCCCAGCCGGTGCTGCAGTGAGCCCCGCCGCCGTAGAGGCAAGGGTGCGACTGCCGTTGCCGTGCTTCTGATTCGGTGAGCCTTTGGCACCGTCGCGGGCCTTGCGGTGGTTGGGGTGCTGGCAGCCGCCGTTGGTGCCGAGGTTCGCCGTCGGAGTTTTGAGCAGGCGTGGCTGCGGTGTGCCGGGCTCCGGGCCAGGCGGTAAGGAAGACGCGTTCGCGGCGGTGTGGGGCGCCGATGGCAGAAGCGCGTAGGCATGTCCAGCTCGTGTCGTACCCGAGGTCGGCCAGGTCCGCGAGTAGCACGCCCAATGCGCGCATACGGGGTGGATCGGATGGGTCTCCCATACACCGCGTGCAGGGTTCCAGGTGGCGAAGTGTGTGGGTTCCGGCGGGGGTGGAGAGCAGGCCGCGGACATTCTCGATCACCACCAGGCAGGGTCTGAGCGCGCGGATAGCGTCGGTGACGTGTTGCCAGAGGCCGGACCGGGTACCGGCGGCCAGGCCGGTACGGGGTCCGGCGACGGAGAGATCCTGGCAGGGGAACCCGGCGGTGAGGACGCACACGGGGTCGACTGTGGTCCAGTCGACTGTGGTGATGTCGCCGTGGTTCGGGGCCTGCGGCCAGTGGCGGGCGAGGACTTGAGTGGCGTGAGGGTCGTTCTCGACGTGCCAGACGACGCTCGCCCCGAGCGTCCGCTGCACTCCGAGGTCAAGGCCGCCCATCCCGGAGAAAAGGCTGCCGATGAGAAGGTCAGTGGCAGCCATGCGGCCCTTCCCCCGCACAGGTTCGAGACCGGAAGTTGGCATCACGCGCAGGGAACCCTGCCGTTCGGCGTGTGCACGTTGGCCGGTCGGCTGTGGTGGCCCCGCCAGGGCGCGTGAAGACGAGGACATCTTCGTGCTGGACGACGGCCAGGGGGATGCCCTGGCGGCGAGCGTCGCGAACGTTCTTCATCTGGAAGAACGAGGGCCGCGCGACGAGTCGGCTGTCACGGATGCCGGCGAGGAGGGCAACGCAGCGTTCTGCGGGGATCAGGCCGGCGGCTCAGCCGGCGCCGAGGACGGCGGAGGGCAGATCGATGAGTTCACCGCGTTCCCTCCAGGGCCCGGTGGTGACGACGACGGTGCCGCCGGGGCGGAGCATGACGCGACACTGCTCCAGGGTCTTGGTGAAGGCTTCCAGAAGCCGGTCGGTGGAGACGTGGGCAAGGTTGGAGGGGTCATGGCTGTAGCGGTAGTCCTTCTTGGCCACTCCCCGTTCGCCGGTCTCGCGGGTGGAGCGCACCTGTCCGTGCACAGAGTTCCCGTACGGCGGTGAGGTGATCACGAGGTCCACCGTGCCGTGGAGCGCGGCGGGGATGAGTTGGGTGAGCCGGCGGGCGTCGCCGCACTGCACGGCTCCGGTGCCTCCGCCGCCTTGGTGGGTGGCGGCAGCGGCGTTGTGGCGGGCGAGGTCGGCCCACTTCGGTTCGTACTCGACGCCCAGCGCGCTACGGCCGAGGTGGATGGCTTCGACGAGCGTGGTGCCGATGCCGCACATCGGGTCGAGGACGAGGTCGCCGGGGCGGGTGTATGTGGTGACGGCGTGGACGGCGATCTGCGGCAACATCTTGGCTGGGTGGGCCGCCGAGCCGGGCACGTAGCGGCCCTTGCGCTGCGCCGGGGCGGAGGTCGGGGCGGTGTTCCACACGGATAGGGGGAGGGCACGGCGATGTCTCCTCGGTCTTGGTCTACGCGTGGCGGATCGCGGACAGGTCGATCAGGTCGCAGTGCGCGACGCCGCGGGAGGCGTCTTCCGGAAGGGCGGGAACCAGGCGGTCGCCGACCGGATGGCCGTAGACGACCACGATGTGCTGGCGGTAGCGGAATCCTGCGGTGCGGGCGGCGGCGATCAAGGTTTCGAGTAGCTCGGTGAGACGGCTTCCCTCGCGGCGCTGGCGGGTGGCCAGGAGCAGGAAGCCGCCTTCGGGGAGGAGGCGGTGGGCGCGGTGGAAGAAGCCAGGTCAGCCATCCTCGATCGCGCTCAGCACCTGGCTTCCACCGACCGGCAGGTCCTCGGTAGCGGCGGGGAGGGTGTCCGGGTGGAGCTCGGCGAGGAGCATGAACGGCCTCTTTCGGCCGTCCTCGTCGTCGGCCGTGGTGGTGAAGGGAGTGGTCGGGATACGGGCGTCCATGCCGGGTGCCGTGTCCCGGATCGCGATCTTCAGCAGAAGGGCGGGCCTGTGGGCGGGGCGTCCGACGAAGGACGCGACCCGGGACTGGGAAGCTCTCGTGCACCGGGCGCTCACCGCTGGCATCCCGGCACCTCGCATCGCCCAGCTCACTGGCCTCAACCCTCAGGCCATCGGTCCTCTGACTCAGGCATGACTTCATCAGTGCCACCTGGCGGCGCGATGAGTAAAACGTGAGAGGGGCTGATGATTGAGGGGTTGGAGGGTGGACGCGGCATTTGCTTTGGAATCGCATCGGGCAGATGCGCTGCTGCTGGTGGCAGCGTCGGTCGCGTTCTCCCGCGTGTACACGGGCGTGACTATGTCAGCGACGCCCTCGTCGGTGCCGCTCTCGGCCAGGGTGCGGCTTACGCGGTCGGGGCCTGGTGCTCCGCTTGCCCGTGCCTGCTCGGCCACGCGTGGATGCCCCAGCTGAAGACAGCTCTGCCCCGGTCCGAAGCTTCATCGCTGAGGCCGCCTCTTCATGCTCCGCTATCTTTCTCTCCGGTCCGTCCTCCGGCGCTGGCCGCCCCGCTAGTCTTCGCGTAACTCCCCCTAAAGCGTGCGAGGTCGCCGTGGGCCGACTGCTGTTCCTCGGCGGTGAGGTGAAGCCCGGCATCCTCGGTGAGCACGGATGCGGCGGTTGTTCCGTCGCCCAGGCGAATCGCGATGTCCGCGCGCAGCACCAGTAGGCGTAGCCGCTGCACGTGAGTGGGCTGTTCGTCCGGGAGATTCAGCACTCGGTCGATGACCTTCGCGGCCGCCGTCGTGTCGTCCTTCGAGTTCGCGAGGAGGGACGCGTGGTGCAAGGCACGCGCGAAGGTCTCCTTGGGCGCGGGCCGGTGGTGCTGGTTGTCACTGATCTTCTGGCCGATGCGGATCCAGTTGCCGCCAGGGTCGGTCATCAGGAACTGGCGCACACCGTACGACATGTCCTTGAGAGGACCTATGCGTGGCAGCCCACGGGTAGGGACGCGTCCGTACGCGGCCTGAGCCCGGACCGGAAGGCATTGTGGAGTTGGTCGACGTCGTCGGTAAGGACGTAGCACGTGCTGTACGACTCGGCCGGTTTGTACTGCTCCATTGCAAAGAACTGGAACTCGATGGCACCACGTTCCACGACCGCGTACGGGTTGGGACTCTTCTGCAGGAAGGTCACCTCGAAGCCGAGGGCCGTGTAGAAAGTCAAGGACAGGCTGGGGGTTCGGCACGGCAGGATCGGAATCGTTTTCACGCCCATAGCCCCACCCTGGTCAAAATTGAATACGAGTGCCTGGATAGCAGCGTGAGTAGCAGTAGAGACGTCACCATGGCCAGTCAGGCGGACCGCGCCCATGGGTACCAGGTATGACCCGGACAGCAGGAAGATCCCCGACACCGCTCGTGCCATTCATACGCGTGGTCTCAACCCGGTACAGCAGATGCACCCGCCGGCCTCGGCGGGCAGGGAGGTGTCGATCCTGCGCAGCTCGTCGCCCTCGGCGGGCCGAGGCCCGGCCTGTGTCTCAGAGCGGGCCCGCTCTGTAGCGCGGCTCGTCAAGTCCGTCGACCGCCCATCGCCGGAGCTGGGGGAGTTCAGCTCAGAACTGGCCCGCATCGCCGGCCAATAGCGCCCCGTGGCTGGGCTCCGCGTGGTCCCCCTTCGATGCCCGCCGACCGTGACGTTTGAAGGTCTTGCTTCGGTGGTGCAGGCACCCGCGCCGTGGCTGACTGCTGTACCCGGTGGCCGTTGTTGCGAGCCGAGGTGGAGCCGGGAGCCGGGTTGCGTGCCGCGCACTCGTCGGATGAGGTGACGCGTCCAGTAGCACGCCGGGATGCCAAGGCATCACCCGCAGGTGCGGCGGTGGGGAGCGCCGGGGGAGAAGCGTTCCCACTCCTGAGGAGTGAGGTTGCGCGAAACCGTGGCGCACAGCTGTGCGACGGTGCGCTCGGCATCCGTGTTCCACAACACAGTCTTGGTGTCGACGCCGCCTGTTGCCAGCGTCCTGCCGTCGGGACTGAAGGCAAGGGTCCTCACCTGCCGTGTGTGCCCGGTGAGGATGGCTGCCTTCTGGCGGTCGGCCAGGTCCCACAGCACCACGGTGGTGTCCTCATCGGCCGTGGCCAGCGTGCTGCCGTCGGGGCTGAAGGCGACGTCCAGGGCGGAGGAGTCGCTGGTGAGCGTGGCCAGACGGGTGCCGCGGGCGGTGTCCCAGAGAATGACGGTGCGGTCGAGACCTGCCGTGGCCAGCGTGCGGCCGTCTGGGCTGAACGCGACCGCCCGAAGCGATCCCGTGTGACCGGTCAGGGTCAACCGACGGGAGCGCCGGGCGACATCCCACAGGACTGTGCTGCCGTCGTGGCCCGCTGAGGCTAGCGTACGGCCGTCCGGGCTGAACGCCACTGCGTTTGCGCCCCACTTGGCCCGAGTGGCAGGGCCGTCCCCCCGGCCCGTACGGGCCGGCCGCGTCCCATGAGTGAGGGTGGCCAGGCGTGTTTTCCGGCCGGTGTCCCAGAGGGTGATGGAGTCGTCGGCGGCGGCGGTGGCCACCGTGCGGGAGTCAGGGCTGTATGCCACGCGGAGAACTCGATCCGCGTAGCCGGTGAGCCGGGCAGTGCGGCGGAAGGGCGCGGCCGTCTGCCACAGGGTCAGGGTGTAGTCCCCGGCCCGTGGCGGATGTACGGCGCTCCCGGTGGCGGTGGCCAGCTCGCGGCCGTCTGGGCGGAATGCGACCCCGTTCACTTGTCCTGTTCGCCCGCTCAGCGTGGCCACGCGGTTGCGGTAGCGCAGGTCCCACAGCCCCGCAGTGCCATCGTCACTGGCGGTGGCCAGAGCGCGGCCGTCAGGGCTGAAGACGACCTCGTTGACACGGTCGGTGTGGCCGGTCAGGGCGATACGGCTTGGATCCCACAGCGTGATGGTCCCGTTCTCCCCCGTCGAGGCGAGCAGCGGCTTGGGGCCGGGTGCGAAGGCCAGACCGTAGATGTTCGTTCCATGTCCGGTCAGGGTGGCCGTGCGGGTAGCCCGCGTCGCGTCCCAGAGCATCACGGTTCTGTCCAAGCCGCCGGTGGCCAGCATCCGGCCGTCCCGGCTGAAGGCGAGGGCGCGGATTTCTCCCATGTGTCCGGTGAGGGTGGCCGTGCGGGTGCCACGATCGGCGTCCCACAGGATTGCTTTGTGATCGTTGCCCGCAGAAGCGATGGTTTGGCCATCGGGACTGAACGCCAGTGCCGTCACGGCATCGCCGTGGCCGGTCAGGACCGCCTTTCGGGTACCGGTGTCCGCGTCCCACAGTCTCACCGTACGGTCCGTCCCGGCCGTGGCGACGGTGCGACCGTCAGGGCTGAAGGCCACAGTGCTGATGCCATCCTTGTGGCCCTGAAGCGTGCGCCGCTCCAGCCCTTTGGCGGGGTCCCACAGGATGACCCGGCCATCCGTGGAAGCTGAGGCCAGGGTGCGTCCATCCGGGCTGAACGCCAGGCTCTTGACCAGTTCGGTGTGGCCCGCCAACGTGGCGATACGCTTGCGGGTCGCGGCATCCCACAGAACCACCTTGGTGTCGTCGCCGCCTGTGGCCAGCATGCGGCCGTTCGGGCTGAACGCCACGGCTCTCAGCCATGTGTGATGCGCGGTGAGTGTGGCGATGCGCGTGCGCCGCCGCGCGTCCCAGAGCATGATCTTCCGGTCGCGGCTGACGGAGGCGAGCGTTCCCCGTGGGCCGAAGGCGATGTCGGACACGGCGTCACTGTGGCCGGTGAACTCGGTCTGATGGTACTGGTAGGTGGACATTGTCAGCAGCGCACCGCGCGCTTCGGCAGTCGGGGCCGTACGGTATGCCTCCACGCTCAGCAGCTTCGCCACAAGTGGCCGGGTTGGGGCCAGCGCCAGGGCCTGTGCGGCCAGTTGGCGGGAAAGGGTGATCTGTCGCTGGTGGACAGCTTCCTGCCGCTGCTGCACCGCCACCACGCCTGCCCCCGCTGCCACGATGAGGAGCATGGCGAGAGTGGCGGCAAGCATCTGTAGATGGCGGTGGCGGCGGACTTCCGCGGCCCGCTCGGACTCCTCCAAGCGGAGGCTGGCGTCGAAGAAGTCGCGTTCGACGGCGTTGAGCTCTTCGCGGGATCCCTCTCGGGCTGCCCATTCGCGCAGTACCGACAGTCGGTTCCCGCGGTACAGGGCACCGCTGTCCCGGCCGAGTTCATCCCATGCCTGGGCGGCCTCGGTGAGCCGGCGCTGGGTCACCAGGCGGCTGCGGTCGTCGTCGATCCATCGCCGAAGCCGGGGCCAGGAGGTGATGAGGGCTTCATGGGCGAGGTTGACGCTGTGATCGTCGAGGGTGACCAGCCGGGCTTTGGCCAGGCGCTCAAGAACTCCGCTGGTGTCGCCGCCAGCGCCTGTGCGGTCGGCGGGCGGCATGTCAGCACTGTGCAGGCCGAGTTCGGCGAGGTCGACGGGGCGCCGGGTGTCCTGTGTCCCCTCACCCGGGGTGATCAGGCGTAACAGGATATGGCGGGCTGCGGCAGCCTGCTGGGAAGAGAGTCCGCAGTAAATCTCTTCGGCGGTCTGCGCGATGGCGCCGTGGATGCCCCCCGTCGCTTGGTAAGCCTCCAGGGACAGAGTGCGGCCATGGCGTCGGCGCCAGGTCTCCAGCAAGGCGTGGGACAGCAGCGGCAGTCCGCCTGGCTCCTCGGCCACCTCCTCGATCAGGCGGGCCGTCAGAGCCCGCTCGACCACCAGCCAGGCAGCGGCCGCGGGCTTGACAATGGCCTCCCGCAGTTCGGCCGACGTCATCGGAGCCACGGGGAGGCTGGAGTCCCGGATGACGGTGGCCAGGCCGGAGTGTTGCAGGCAGCGGCCGTAGAAGTCCGCCCGCACACCCAGCACAACGCGCAGCCGACTGCCGCAATCGCGGGCGCTCAGCAGCCGCGTGACGAACCCGTCCCGTTCGGCAGGGTCGCGGCAGAGGGTGAAAACCTCCTCGAACTGGTCGACGATCAGCCAGGTGTCCCCGCTGCCTCTGGCTGGAGCGAACAGCTTCCCGTGCTCGCGGAGCGGGCGAGCTCCGGGGGTCAGGATCCTGATGGCGGCCGGACCCAGCAGCGGGTCCGGGTTGTGACGCAAGCGCGGAATCAACCCGGCGCGCAGGAGCGAGGACTTGCCGCTGCCTGAGGGGCCGAAGACGGTGGTGACTCGTCGGCTGCCTGCACAGTGGAGCAGGTCGTCGGTCAGACGGCTGCGGCCGAAGAAGCGGTCGCTGTCGCCGACGTCGAAGCGGGCCAGTCCCTGATACGGCGCATAGGACGTCTCCTCGTCCGGGACTGCGGCCCGCGCGACCTCACGGCGGGCCTTACGCCAGCGCCGTTCCCAATCGCCAGTATCTCCACCGCACGCTCTCACGTACGCCAGCGTCACCGGCAACGACGGCAGTTTCTCCCCAGCGGCTGCCTGCGCCAGCGTAGCCACCGAGTACTCCGTCTCCTGCGCCATCACCCGATATGTCAGGGATCCGGCTTCCTCGCGGAGTTTGCGTAACTCATACGCGAATTGCTGCACCGGCCCCGCACTCGGATCGACCGGCTTCTCGCGACGCCCCACGACCACCCTCCTGTGTCCCCGTCCACCCCAGCACAGCGTCCGGAGCCCTAAAAGCCCCCTCCCAGCCAACCCACGCCTCGGTCTTCGACGACGTTTTTGTCCGGCGGCGCGGAAACGGGCTGCCAGACAACCCAGCCACTGAAATGTTCGGTGCAAGCCCGCAGCCGCTACGCCACTGGCCAGGTGCAACCACCACAGGCAGGAGCGGCGCGGCCCCGTCGGACAACCGCACCGGAGACATACCGACCGTGCTACCCGCCGATCGCCCTCGACGAGGACACCAGCGGGAACGCGGTATGGCACTCGGTGGTCCGGTCCAAAACAAGGCAAAGGAGAAACCATCCCATGAACTCACGCAAGCCCCTCGTCCTCGCCACCACCGTGGCGCTGGGCACCAGCCTGGCCATCGCGGCACCCGCCGCACAGGCAGAACAGGCGCCCAAGGCCTCGGCGTCCGCCTCGACCAGTGCTGAGCAGAACGCAAAGATCCAGTCCTGCTTCGGTACGGCCAAGAACTACACCAGTGCCCCTGGTGGCGGCGGCCGCAACGCGCACTGGCCCGGCACGGGCAGGTACGCCTACGCCACCAAGAACTGCGGCGACATCAACCTGAAGACCAACCACACCCGCCAGGTCACGGTCTGCTTCAAGAAGACCGGCAAGTGCAACGGCTGGAAGACCGCCAAGAAGGGAAAGTGGCTGGTGGCCGCCAAGGGCGTGAGGGACGGCGCCGGCTTCTACATCCAGTTCAAGGGACCGAACAAGAGCACCGGTAAGATCGCCTACTGAGTCGCTGAGCCGGGGTGAACCATCCGGGGCGCCGGGCAAGACCACCCGGCGCCCCGCCTTCGCGCGCTCGACCCGATGAGTAAGGCTTAGGCGTTATCTCATTCGGTGGACTCGGTAGGCTCTGGGCTCGTGGTGGGGATCATTGAGCGGGGCTGGTGCTGGATGAGTCTGCCCCCGACCTGGCAACCAGCCGAATGCGACCCTCGACACTGTCTACGATGGGCGTTCCTGCGGCTAATCAGCCGCCAGCAGTGGTCGGGCGTTTGGTGTAGCGGGGCCACCAGTGACGGCGCCTGGGATGCACAGCGCGGCCCAGGCGGCGACCCGATCAGCAGGTAGCCCAGCAGGGCGCCCGTCGTGTTCAGCAGAACGTCATCGATGTCGAAGGCCCGCCCGGTGATGAGGGCGCCTTGTACGAGTTCGACCAGCAGCATCACCAGCGCGGTGACCGCTGCTACCCGGAGCAGCCCGCGAGCACGGGGGACCAGCACGGGCAGCAGGACGCCGAACGGGATGCCCAGCAGGATGTTGCCGCCGAGCTGCTTGACGGTGTCGCGGAAGGCGGGCTGTGAGAGATAGTCGCGGATGGAATCCCCGGGGCGCAGATTGCTGTGTGTCAGTGCCTCGGAGGCGACCGAGGGGTGAAGCGTGAGCCTGGCCAGCAGCACCGCGAAGGCCACCGTCCCTGCGAAGGCCAGCAGTATGGCGGCCGCCCGGCCTCGCCGCGATAGAAGGGGCTTACCGGAGATTGGCTGGCGCGCCGCTTCCTTTAGCCTTGTCGTGCAGGACTGTTCGTGCCATTACGAGCCCCAGTCAGGGTGGGTCTGCTTGAGTCTTCCGTTACCCGCACCGGGAAGGCGGCACGCGTTCGAGGGCGGTTCACGCGGCGCTCACTTTCGAACTGCCTCGGCAGAGTTAAAGCCAAGTCACCCACCAAGGCGCCACAAGGACAGGCAGTTATCCCACTCGGTGTCCGGTGGCTGGCGGCAGGTTCTCGTTCAGCCGAGTGCGTAACAGCAGAAGCGCGTCGACATCGGCCTGCTGGGCGAACTGCTCCAAGAGCATACGGATGCGTACGTCGTCACCGCAGTGGACGGCCTGCACAATGCTGTTGATCAACACTTCCACGCCTGTGGCCAGTGGTGCTTCTTCCGCGTCCATCGGTGTCGACTACCCCGGTGCTGCCGGGCCAGGCGGGGGGGTGCCCCCTATGGGTTTGGTCAAGGCGGTGGGGCGAGGATGGCGCCATGACGATCTGGTTCCGTGCCTATTACGAGGATGAAGATCTGTGGCAGTACTTCGAGGCGGATGGTGAAGGCTGGGCGGTCCGTCAGGTTGAGATTCGGGGGGTGGATTCGCGGCCGGTGACGGCCGCGTCTCTGAAGGAGGTCCTGCATCTCCGTGATCACTGCGATCGGGCGGCGATGAGCCGGTATGAGAAGCAGTACGGAGTTCTGGCGGACGGCAGAGTCTTTGACGGCTGGGAGGACGAACTGGATGCCGATGAGCTTTCCGTTGAGGAGTTCGAGCAGGTGTGGGCTCGGGCGAGGCAGGCCCTGGGCGGTCAGGCAGACGTAGCGGGTCTCGGTTCGTAGAAGGTGCCGTCGCGGAGCATCGCGAAGAGCACGTCGGCCCGTCGTCTCGCGAGGCAGAGCAGGGCTTGGGTGTGGTGTTTGCCTTGGTTGATCTTCTTGTCGTAGTAGGCCCTGGAGGCCGGGTCGGCCAGGGCTGCGAACACCGACAGGAAGAAAGCCCGTTTGAGCTGCTTGTTTCCTCTCCGGGACGGTTGCTCACCGCGGATCGACGAGCCTGAACTCCTCGTCGCCGGGGCGAGACCGGCGTAAGCGGCGAGGTGGGCGGCGGACGGGAAGTCGCTGCCGTCGCCGACGTCGATGAGGATCCTGGCTCCGGTCCTGACGCCGATCCCCGGCATGGACGTCAGGACCTTGGAAAGAGGGTGGTTCGCCAGCAGTTCCTCGATCCGTCCGGTCAGGATTTTCCGCTGGTCGAGGACGGCGGTGAGCGAGCCGGCCAGGCTCGGGACGATCAGTGCGGCCGCGTCCGTGCCTGGGACGACGACGGTCTGTTCGTCGAGTGCGGTGAAGATCTCCTTCGCTCGGTCATCCGCGGGGCTTTCGGACGTATCAACGTGATCAACCGACGGCGTCCGGCTTTGCGGATCTGCGCCGGGGATCCGAACCGTTCCAGCAGCGTGAGGACGGCCGGGTGCTGGATGCGCGGGCCGAGGACTCGCTCCAGGTGCGGGTGGATCTGGGTGAGCAGGCCGCGGAGCCTGTTGGAGATGCGGGTGGCCTCGCCGGCGAGGTCGTCGTCGAAGCCGACGATCATCTCCAGCTCTGCGATGGTCTCGTCCTCGAGATCGACCGAGCGGAGGGTGTGAGGCATGACGCGTGCGGCGTCCGCGATGACGAAGGCGTCGCGAGCATCGGTCTTGGCCTCGCCCGGATAGAGATCGGCGATCCGCCGCATCGTCAGTCCGGGCAGATAGGCGACGGGGCAGCCCATGTCCCGGGCCACCGCCAGCGGCAGGGCTCCGATGGAGGCCGGCTGGTCGACCACGACGAGCACGGTTCCGTGCTTGGCCTGCAGCTTGCCGAAGACCTCGCGGAGCTTGGGCTCGCTGTTCGGCAGCCGCTTGTCGAAGGCTTTCTTCCCGGCCGGTGTGACGGCGGTGGCGTGGTGTTCGCCCTTGCCGACGTCCAGGCCGAGGAAGGCGCCGATGTCGCTGGTGTCGATCACGTGCGTCCTCCGGTCGTTCCCGCCTGGCCATCCCACGGCACCGATCGCCACATCCACATTACGAAGAGCCTCCCGACCTGCGAAGAAGCCGGTGGTCATGCCCCTAATCAGCGGTCTGTCGATGCCTCCGGAGCCAGTGACACCACCCCCCAGGCCATGCGTTCGACAGGGGGAGAAAGTCATGCCAACTCCGGAGGCCAGGCACCCCATTGCGGGGCCACCAAGAAGGTAATGGGGACGGCCGGCCCGGCAGCGCGAGGCCAGAACGGGGACACTGGACCACGCCTGCTCAACGGACAGGCGAGGGGATACACAGCGACAGGCACTGACCGCGACAAGCTTCCCAGCAACTCCACTTGAAGGGAGGACAAGCCTGCGGCTGACGGGTGCACTTCTTTTCACTCCTCCCTGCGTCTGCCGTGCCGCCCACACCACAGGGCGAACCGCTCGTTTTGCCACTCCAGGGCCCGCCGCACCTGCGGCACGGTCAACCCGGTGGCCTCGGCCAGATGGTCGATCCTGAGCTCCTCAGGGTGCTCGTCGAAAACCCTGGCGATCTTGCCTACCCACAGCTCTTCCTCAACGAACGGCCGTCCCCCGTATCGCTGGCACAGAACGGTCAGATGCTCTGGCGAGCAGGCGGTGAGGAAACGCCGCCCGTCGTAGCCCATGTCATAGACATAGACCGCCGAGGAGTCGGGCACGGCGGCCTGGACCGGAGGCCGTCGCCGATTGCCTGCTGACACAGGTTGCACGACAGGTCATGTGAAGTCACCCCTTCTGTTTACCTCAAGGGTTCTTACCCGCCTGGCTGATCACAGGAGGCCCATAACGAGTGCTCCTCAAAGCCCTGACCTGCCGAGCAGAAGCCCGTAGTCAGGGCCCAGCTGGCTCACTACGGGTCCGATCAGTGTCGGAGGGAGGGCTTAGGCAAAGGAGCTGAGCACCGCGCCAGCGTCCCACCGTGCGGTCGTGGTCTGGGTGCCCATCCGCTCGGCCACCCGGCGGAATAACTCCGCGGTCCCGAAAGTCTCGGCCTCTCCCCGTCTGGCGTCTTCGAATTCCGCGGCGAGAAACACCGGCAGTTCATCGGCCAGGGTTTGGGCGAGCTCGGGGCAGAGCCGAGAGGCGAGTACTTGCAGCACGGCGATGACCGCCTGCTCCGCCTGTTCCGGGGCGGCATAACCGCCGCGGTCGCACACCAGGGCCAGGAGCTCGTCGTAACTCATCCTTCTCCCTTCCGAAGCCGTGAGCCGGCGCTGTGACTGCCCTCGCCAACCCGGGCACGGGGAAAGAGGACCCACCGGTTGGCGAGGACGGCTCCCTCGACGTGCGAGCCAGCGGGCCCGCCCGCGTGAGGCACCGTCGGCGCCGACCCGACCCGAACGCGCGGACGAACCGCGCATCGGGCCTTCGCCAAAGGACGGGCCGACGGCCCACGAACCCTACGCAAACCACCTTTCACCTCGCCTACCGAAGCGCTGTCCGGTGCTCGCTGACCTTCCCGGTACAGCCAGCACCCCCGCCCGGGGGCTTTTCCCTCCGAGGCGGGAAAACAGCCCGCCGCTCGTGCGCGGGTGTTCGGAGCCACCGCGACCGGGGCACAGGTCATGACCTCGTGGGCCTGCTGGGCCATCGGGGCCATCGGGCCCTTCCGGCAAACGGGTGTCCACACGCAAAGGGGGCCGCGACCGTGCGTACCGTGACCCCACCTCCGCGGCCTGCCCCCACGCGCGGGCGGCGAGCTGCTCAACGCCGGCGGAGTCGCGTGGCTTGTACGCACCGGCGCCGCTCGACCGAGCAATACGCAGCGTTGTTCTTAGGCCGCACCACTGTTCTGCGGGCTTTCAGATCAACGAGGAGATCGCGGCCATCCGCTGGTGGGAGCTCCGGGAAGTCCTCCCGGAGCGTGGGCAACCTTGGACGCCTACCTCGCCCGACTCGCGCGATTCGGGATCCGACCTGTGCCACTGGCCACAGAGAGGCAAAAGCTCAAGCTGGGGCACGAGACCACGTCTCAAGGTTCAGGCGGCTGCGGGCTCGAGGGAGACTCGAGCTTTGACCCGCTTGCCGACGGGCTCCCGCTGGATCTCCAAGCCCTCGCACAGCGCGATGACGATCTCCAGACCGTGCTGGCCGATCCGCCCCGGCTCGGCAGCCCGCGCCACTGGCAGGATCGGCTCGCTGTCCCACACTGTGATCTCCAGGACCTGACCGGCAATCTGAAGGTCAACAGCACACGGCCCCGGAGCGTACTTGCAGGCGTTGGTCACCAGCTCGCTGACGATCAGCTGGGCCGATCCGACCGCCTGGGAGGAAACCGCCATGCGGTACCTGTGCGCCACACGGTTCAGGAAGTCGGCGACGAAGCGCCGGGCCTGCCCGATCGACTCGGAATCACCGTCATACGCCACGCCGGCCCGCGACATCGTGCCCGGAAGCACCGTATTTTTCCCGTCATCCAGTGCCACCTCATCCATGAAGTCCGCTCCACAGGGTCCGCTGGCCATCCCGCCGTACACGACCGAAATCGCGTCTACCCCTTTTACCTGTCATGACACCAGTTGCCGCCACGTGCGGGCTTACCGCAGGAGCGAGGGCTGGGGGTTGCACGAAGGTGTCAATAGTTGGACGAGCCGCAGCTCTTCAAGCAGGGCTACGCTGATCAACCGGCGCGGGGCCGATCTTCCTGGAGTGGATGTGGGCCTGCGCCAATTGGTGATCAATGCGTGGTCGTGGTTGAACTACAAGCCGGTGATGGCGGAGGCCGGTCGTCCGGGCAGTCGCGCGTTTCCGGAGCTGGCCAAGACGTGGGTGCCGCCGCACGAGTTGCGGCGGCTGGCCGCGTACAAGGTCCGTACGACAACAACCAGGCTGGGCAGCTTGCGGCGGCTGGTGGTGACGCGAGCGCGCTGGAGCGGCGGGAGTTGGGCGACGCGGCGAACCTCGTGGATACCGCGCTCGGCTACCTCCTCGGCTCGGAGCAGAAGGTCACGGTCGAGGGGGCGGAGAACGCCGACGAGGAGACGCCGACGCCAGGGGCGGCGGAGGCCGCTGCGGTGCAGGACCGGTTGCGGAAGTGGGCGGACAAGGAGCTGCTGACGTTCCGGGTCCAGCAGGCGGAGCGGGCGGCGGTGCTGCTTGGGGACAGCGTGATGGTGCTGGCGTGGAACCCGGAGAAGCAGCGGCCGACGTTGCGGGTCTACGATCCGGGGTTCTTCTTCCCGCAGTGGGACGACGAGGACGAGGATTTTCCCAGTCGGGTGCATCTGGCGTGGGAGCTGCCGGCCGACGATGACGCCGGGCTGAAGGCCAGGGTGCGTCGGGTGACGTACGAGCTGGGCTCGATCTCCGAGGACGGCGAGGACGGAAACGAGAGGGCTGCGGCTGGCGGTCGGCAGTACCCGTGGGAGCCGGGCCGGTCGTCCAACGTGACGTGCTATCTCACGGATGCGGAGTGGCTGCTGGAGGACCTGAAGAACGGCGAGACGCTGGAACGGCTGCCGATGGACAAGGCGAGCTTCCGGGTGCGGTCGGACGGCACGGAGCTGAACCGGTTGGATCTGATGATCGACTTCGTGCCGGTGGTGCACATCGCGAACACGATCCCGGACGGCGGAGAGCACTGGGGCCGGTCGGTCCTCGCGCGCGTTCTGCAGGCGCTCGATGAGCTTGCGGCCACGGACTCGGACAGCTCGGCGGCGTCCGCGACGACGGGCACCCCGATCATCGGGCTCGCGGGGGCGCGGCTGCCGGTGGATCGGGCGACGGGCAGGCCGCAGGAGCTGGAGGTGAAGGCCGGTGCGGTGTGGCAGCTCGGTGAGACCGGGCGGATGGACGCGCTGGACACGTCGCCGCAGCTGGCCGAACTGCGGGCGCGGGTGGATCACCTGCTGGAGCGGATCGCGGCCAACTCGCGGTTGACGGCGGCCGGGCTCGGGACGCTGGACGCCACGGAGGTGCCGTCGGGGTACGCGCTGCAGCTGGCCTTGGGCCCGCTGGATGCGCTGATCGGCATGATGCGGTTGGCCAGGGAGCACAAGTACCGGCTGCTGTTCAAGATGGTGCAGCGGTTGTACCAGGCCGGGCGGGCTGAGGGTCGGACGGCTGGGGAGACGCTGCCGGCGCGGCTGGCGTGGGCGCCGCCTACGCCGACGGACCGGGGCGCGGTGCTGGAGGAGGTCGTCAAGGCATACGGTGCTGGGGTTTTGAGTTTGGAGACGGCCGTCGCGATGTTGATGGAGGCCGGGTATCCGATCAAGGACGCGTCGGAGGAAGTGGAGCGGATCCGGGCTAAGGCCGAGCAGGAGGCCACGTTGCGGATGGCGGAGGCCGCTGCTCGGCGGGGGCGCGACGACGAGGAAAAGGACCAGGAGAGCGGCGAGGGCGAGATTAACGCGGCTGCGTAGCGGAACATGAGGAGAGGTGAATCTCAGGCTCCGTAGCGTTCACTGTTCCGCGCCAGAATTGCTGACTACACGCCCGTTCTTCACGAGGAAGTCCAGAACGTCTGACGTTTCAGACGGGGGATGCATTTCGCATCGATGGCTGGAGGAACGACGTAAGGCTGAAAATGAGCTGCCAGCCGCTTGCTGTCCTACGGAACACTGGTTGCCTTGCGGGTACTGAGACCTCTCAGGAGGCCTGGCTTGGGTACAGGGACCAACGGTGACGACGGCAACCAGGCGGGGGAGCCTTCCTCTCCGCAGCCCGGTCGTCTGGTGGCTGCGGGGGGTCGGCTGCGTGACAGGGTGGTGGCGGCTTGGACCTGGATACGAAACCACTCGACCCACGTACTGGTGATCACGGTCATTGGTGCGGTCGTCAGTGCAGCCCTTCCGGTCGTGATCTCCAAGCTGATGGAAGATCCGCCGCCCTCATGTCCCGGCGCTGCTTGTGATGGGAAGAACCCTCAGAAGCCAGGCTGTTCTGCTGACGCACTCACTTGGATGCCCACCAAGGACAACCCGGTGTCCTTGCAGGTGCGTTACAGCATGCGCTGCAAGGCACTCTGGGCGCGGGTCCTTGAGGGTGAGGGGGGCGACCAACTCACAATTCAGGTGGAGGGCGGGTCGTCCCAGGCTGCTGTGATCCAGTTCGGGACCGATCAATTCACCCCGATGGCGGCTGTCGTTGATCGTTTCCGCGCCAAGGCGTGTGCGGTACCGACGACGTATGACAGCCGCAAGGGAACCTGGAAGAAGTACTGCTTCCACGTCACGGAGAAAACAGCCTGGAGCGAATGAAGCCACCGGTTCACGGCTTGGCCTCCGGGAGCGGGGAGCCGGTGGAGGCGGCCCGGTGATGCGGCCTCGGGGTACGTGAAATGGGGGTCAGTGCCAGATGCCGCGGGCGCGCATCAGGTCGATCTGGGGTTCGGTGACGTGCTCGCGGTACTCGGCGTGGTCGTACGGCGGGCGGTCGGCGTAGAGGTTCGCCGGGTAGATGGGCTGTTCGTACAGGGTGGCGAACAGCTCGGTGCGCAGGTCCTTGGCCCAGTTGGTCCACGCGGCGGTGGTGCGCTGACGGCGGAGGGCGGGCAGGTCGATGGTGGCGGTGACGAAGGTAGCGACGCCGCCGTGGTCGAGGTGGCCGACGGTGCGGCCGGTGTAGTCGGTGATGGTGGAATGGCCGCCGAAGAAGTCGACGCGCTGGCCGTCGGCGCCGGTGTAGGAGGCCGGGTTGGGAGCGAGGACGTACATGGTGTTATCGAGGGCGCGGGCGCGGTTTTGGATGTCGAAGGCGTCGGAGGCGACGCCGGGCAGCGGGTAGCTGGTGCGGTAGGCGATCTCGCACCCGCCGAGGGCGAGGCCGCGGGCGTTCTCCGGGTACGACGCTTCGTTGGCCATCATGACGCCAAGGCGGCCGATGGCGGTGTCGGCAACGGGCCAGAACGCCTCGGGGTTGCGCCCGTAGAGACGGGTCCACTGGTCGAGCACATCGTGTGGGCTGACGCTGTGCTCCATGGGTGGCAGCGGGGCGAGCTTGTAGTGCCGCAGGACGATCTCGCCGTCGGGGTCGATGACAAAGCCGACGTTGAAGTACCGGTCGGGGAAGGCCGGGTGGAGGGCCTTGACCTGGGCCATGATGTGGACGTTGAATTCGCGGGCCCAGCAGCCGAGTTCTTGAGTCTCCGCGCCGGGAAGGCTGATCGCGCAGGTGCGGGCGTAGGTGGCGTGGCCGAGGTCGTGGATCTCGTCGGTGAAGCCCTGGAGTACCCCTTCGGGCAGGACGACCAAGCGGACGGGGTGGTCGAGGCCGCCGAGGGAGACCGCGGTGCGGGTGAGGGCGTACAGGTGGTCGAGGTTCATGGCGATGTCGTCGCGCTGCTGGATCCCGGTGATCTCCGGGATGAGCCCGACAGCGGTGTAGGGGTCGAGTGTCATGGGGCGATGCCTCCTTGTTCGACGCCATCCTGTGGGGGCGGTCGGACAGGGGCTCGTGGTCGTGTCGGTGCAGGTGGCTACACTGGCCGACAGCGCGGGGGCGCCCTCTGGAGGAGATGTATGGTCCAGCCCCTGCCGCCTCGCCGTCCTGTCGGCCACCGCCGTGACGGGCGGCCGATCTACCCGATTCTCGGTGCCTCGTCGGAGGACGAGACGAACGACCAGCTCGAAGACGCCCCGGACAGCGGCCGGGAGCAGCAGGTCACGGTCACCCAGGACCGGCTGGGCAAGATGCTCACCCGTGAGAAGGCGCAGGGCGAACGGGCAGCGATCAAGCGCCTGTTGTCCAGCTCGGGTTCGACTCCCCGAAGGCGCTGGCCGAGTTCGTGACCGCGCAGCGGGAGGCCGAACAGGCCGCGATGTCGGAGGTGGAGCACCGCGAACAGGCAGCGGCCGAACGCGAGTTGCCGGCCGCACGCCGGGAGGAGTAGGCCGCCGAGCGGGAGCGGGCGGCACTGCGCCGGGCCGCGCTGGTGACGCTCGGCGCGAAGGGCGATGACCTGGTGGACGCCGAGCGCCTGCTCGCCGTTGATGACGAGGACGCGGACGAAGCCGGGATCCAGTCGGCGGCCGAGGCCCTGCGGGCACGCCGTCCCGAGCTGTTCGGTGAGGTCCGCACCCCAGTGCCGGCGGCGCCCGCGGGCGCACCGGCTGGGCGCGGCCCGACCCGTACGGCCCCGGTGTCCAAGCCCGGTTCGGCCGGGCTGGAGATGGCCAAGCGTCGCGGGCTGATCCCGGAGTTCAGCGACTCCGCAGCCCGATAGTCCGGGCCTCAGACCTTGGGGGACCACGCCCCCTGAACTTCGTGGACGGCATCGCCTCCGTGGGCGGTGTGCGGAATCCGGCCGCAGCGTCCATGGAGACACGCACATGACCATCCAGCCCGTCTCGACGTCCGAGTACACCACCGCCAACCGCGAGTGGCTGGCGTCCCTGCACGGCACCGACTCCGTCGACACGATCACCCTCGACCTGACCCTGTTCTGCGAAGGCACGCACTACGTGTGCGGCGACGGCTGCGACCCGTACGGCCGGGTGCTGTCCGGCGTGCCGGTCGGCAGGGTCGCGGAGTCCGGCCTGTACGGCCCGTACGACCCGGAGGCGCACTGCGGCCGCCAGATCCTGCGCGGCTTCGTGATCGCCGAGACCTCGTTCGCTCCGGGGCAGACACGCGTTCCGGCCGCTCTGCTGTGGCACGGCACGGTGAAGGCGTCGAAGGTGCCGGGCGGCATCGACGTGTCCCAGCTCGTGTGGCACCCTCGTGCCGCGCAGATCCGCTACGTCTGAGCGGGCTGAGCTGTGACGATTCAGGACCTGCTCAAGGACGTCTCGGTCATGGACCTGACGGCGTTCGCCAGGGCGATTCCGTCCCCGAAGGACTTCCTCCTCACCCAGACGATCTTCCCGACCGTGGAGATGCGGGAAGTGAAGTGGCGTACGAAGGACTCCGGCCGGTACGTCAACGTCGCCAAGTACCGGGCGTTCAACGCGTCGGTGCCGTTCGCGACCCGTGAGGCGTGGCAGACGTCCCGCGAGGGTGCGCTGCCCGCGCTCTCGAGGCGGGGCGGGGGCCGTTCAGCGTCCTCGTCGTCGTGACCATCTGGAGGCGGCCCGCCCCCGGGAACACCCCGGTGGCGGGCCGCACCGTGCGGAGGGAGTAGCAGGTGGACGAGTTCCAGAGGTCCTGGCTGCTGGCGCAGCTCGGTCCGGACACCGACCCTGCCGACCTTGAGCGTCGGTACTTCCGGCTGCGGTCTGTGCGCGCGGTCGCACTGGAGGTCCTGGGCGAGCGGCGAGCGAAGCTGCTCGCGAACCGGCTCAAGGTCACCGTCGAAGGGGTGGTGACCATGGACCTCCGGGAGAACCTGCGAGGCATCGAGCGACAGATCGAGCAGGTTCGGCAGGCCCCGGCACCGGACGACCCGGATGACCGGGAGGAAGAAAGGGAGCCGGTAATGGCGGTGACGTGGCTGACGTCTGCCCGCCGCTACCGGTAGCGGCGGGTTGCCGAGGGTGCACGGAGCCTGACCGCCGACTGCGCCTGGCATGACGCCAGTTTGTGATGTGCCGTGTGCTCAGCTAGGGGCTGGCACGCAGCAGGCACGGCTTCCAAGATCGTGGGGTTCTCGGCGCCCCGTGATCCGACCGCCGGCATACGTGAACGCGGGGAGTGCTGCTGATAGATCGCCGGCTTGTCCGTGGCGGAGTGACGGCCCGGAGGATAGGTACGCGCGTTTTGACCACCTTCGCTGCGCGAGTACGTCATGGGAAACGAGGGCATGGTGTGCAGCCCGGCGCGAGGGTGGTTGTTCTTGGCTCGTGAGTTGGGTAGTTCTCATCTATGACAGAGCCTTCCTTACCGCCGCAACCGCCGCAGTCGCCGGGCGGTCCATCTGGGCCGGAAGAGCCGGGCGTCCGCGACGTGTTGGAAGAGCAGTTCTTCCCCGAGGGCCGAGGTGCGTCGCGCCGGACACGGCGCCGGGCTTTGGCGATCACCCTCGTGCTGAGCTGCGTGGTCAGCATCGTCGGTTTCCTGGCAGGATACTGGTTTGACCTGTGGTCGATCGGGTCGCGGATCGGCGCGGAGCGGAAAGTCGAGGATGAGTTGGACCAGGTTAAGGCTCCATTCACCAGCTCCATCACCTACGACACGACGCTTTCCGACAGCGGTTACACGATCGTGCTCGACCGACTCCTTACGTCACAGGAGCAGGTCAGGCTTCAGGCAACTTTGCCTCATAAGGTTTGGGATTTCCTCCGCCCACTGGGCGGGCGCATGATTCGCTCTCCCGGGATGTCCTTGCCGGCGGACTTGGCCCAGAGCTCCGCCGACGACGCCACCGTGTTCACCATGAACGTCCTCTCGGAGCGAGCTTCCCAGCTGAGCATCGTGGACATGGCCCCGGTCAATATCTCTTGCACCGAGCCGACGGCCAGGACAGTCGTGACGATTTCCGGGCAGGGCCAAGCCCTCTACCCTGGCGTGGTCGTCGACCTGGTCAGCGATGATGCGATGCTGTACATCGCCGACGAGGGTCCCGATCGAGGGCAGCCGTACTTCACTCGCAGGAGGATCGATCTCGGCGGCGGACTGGAACCGGGGGGGCTGAGGGTGGAGGCACTGGTGAGCGACCAGTCCTGCAAGTGGGAGATCCGGGCCCGTTATCGGGATGCCCAGCAGAACGCAGGCGAGGTCACCCTGCGCGACGGAGACAAGCCCTTCTTTGCAGAGGCCGTACCGGACGACCCAGAGCAGTACTGGCAGTCGAACGACCATACTGTGGTGGCACGGGGAAGTGCCCCGACCTTCCTTCCGTGCCACGAGATGCCGGACGAACCGATCTGCGCCTTTGGGGCGGGTGGGAGCTAGTGCCGCATCAGACAACCTTTGCCCCGTAGTGACGTGACGCGCCGTTCGGATGC
>NZ_NBCN01000039.1:0-42237 GCF_002099185.1 Streptomyces sp. CB03238
CCGGCATCGGCGGCCAAACACCTGCCAGCCGCGGCACCAACCTCTCCAGACAGCACACCTAGGCCGATGCCCGTCGCACCAGTTCCGTAGGAGTGATCACCGAGCCCGGTGCGCTGCCCGCTCCGGGCTCGGCCTCCTGTGCGTTCAGGACGCGCATCAGCAGCCGGACCATGAGCCGGCCCATGCCCTCGATGTCCTGGCGGACCGTCGTCAGCGGCGGGTCGGTGGCCTCCGCGATGGACGTCATGTCGTCGAAGCCGACCAGCGCCACGTCCTCCGGCACCCGCAGCCCGCGCTCGCGCAGCACCCGCAGCGCGCCCGACGCCATCAGGTCGTTGGCGGCGAACACGGCGTCCAGGTCCGGACGTCGCTCCAGCAGCTCCGCCATGGCCCGCGCCCCGCTCTCCTCGGTGAAGTCGCCCTGTGCGATCAGCCCGGGGCCGGCGTCCAGCAGGACGTCCTGGTAACCGTCCATCCGGTCCATCGCGGACGTCTGGTCGCGCGGGCCGGCGATGTGCGCGACGCGCTCACGGCCCAGCGCCAGCAGGTGCCGTACGGCTTCCCGCGCGCCGCCCCGGTTGTCCGCGTCCACGTACGGTACGGCCAGGCCGGCCGTCGCGCCCGGCCAGCCCGGCCGCCCGCCGAACACCGCCGGCACCTGCACCCGCCGGATGATCGCGGGCAGCTCGTCGTCGTTGTGCACGGAGAAGGCGAGCGCCCCGTCGACATGGCCCCCGCCCAGATACCGGCCGATCCGGTCGTAGTCGCCGGGCCCCTCGACCCACAGCAGCACCAGCTGCGAGTCGTGCGCGGTCAGCTCGCGGCTGATGCCCCGCACCTGCTGCTCGAAGAAGGGGTCGGAGAACACCCGGAACTCCGGCTCGGCGATGATCACCGCCACCGCGCCGTTGCGCCGGGTCACCAGGGTGCGCGCCGCGTGGTTGGGGATGTAGCCCAGCTCCTCGACGGCCCGGCGCACCTTGTCCACCAGCGGCTGGCGGACCCCGGCGCCACCGTTCACGACGCGCGAGACCGTCGCCCGCGAGACCCCGGCGTGGGCCGCGACGGCCTCCAGGGTGGGGCGGGAGCCGGGGGCCGGATCGGGCATGGGGGACAAGGGTGCTCCTCGGCGGCGCGGCGGAACCTGTGTACAGGAGCAGGGTAACCGGTGCGCCGATCTTCTGAGAGCGCTCTCTGGGGCCTGCGGAAAGCCGCCGCCCCTAGGCGCAGGGCGGCGGCCTTCCGGCGAACCCCGATCAGTGACCGTGACCGTGACCGTGACCGTGGTCGCCGTGGTCGTGGATCGTGTTCGTCGCGGCGATCTTCTTCCACGACTTCGGCTGGGCCGGCTTCACCGTTGCCTGCGAGCGTGCCGCGATCCGCGCTTCGGCGGCGGCCGGAGCCGCCGGTTTCGACGGCTGGTACAGCCAGGTGTCGAACAGCCCCGCAAGGGGCTTGCCCGAGACGCGCTCGGCGTACGTCACGAAGTCGGCCACCGTGGCGTTGCCGTACGCGTGCTCGGTCGGCCAGCCCTTCAGGATCGCGAAGAAGTCCTCGTCGCCTATCTCGTTGCGCAGCGCCTGGAGGGCAAGCGCGCCCCGGTCGTACACGGCGATGTCGAACTGCTTGTCCGGACCCGGGTCGCCCGGCTTGACCGTCCAGAACGGGTCGTCGGCCGCCCGCGTCGCGTACACGTGGTCCGCCAGCTCCTGCGCCGTGCCCTCGCCCTCCTTCTCCGACCACAGCCACTGGCTGTAGCGGGCGAAGCCCTCGTTGATCCAGATGTCCTTCCATCGGTCCACCGACACGCTGTCGCCGTACCACTGGTGCGCCAGCTCGTGCACGACCACCGACACGTTCGCGCCGTTCGCGAACTGCCGCGGGCTGTAGAACGGCCGCGTCTGCGTCTCCAGCGCGTAACCGCTGGTCACGTTGGGAACGTAACCGCCGAGCGCGTTGAAGGGGTACGGTCCGAAGAGCTCCTCCAGCCACTCCGCGACCTCCGCCGTGCGCTCGAGGCTGGCGCGCGCCGCGCCCGCGTTGTCGCCGAGGTCCTTGCTGTACGCGTTGAGGACGGGCAGGCCCTTGGCGGTCTTGTCCGTCGTGATGTCGAACCTGCCGACGGCGAGCGTGGCGAGGTAGGTGGCCTGCGGCTTGTTGGAGCGCCAGGAGAAACGCGTCCAGCCGAGCCGCGACGACTGCGACTGCAGGACGCCGTTGCTGATGGCCTGGGTCCCGTCCGGCACGGAGACCGATACGTCGAACGTCGCCTTGTCCAGCGGGTGGTCGTTGGAGGGGAACCACCATACGGCCGAGTCCGGCTCCTGCGCCGCGACGCCGCCGTCGGGCGTGCGGTGCCAGGCGGTCCAGCCGCCGATCTTCAGCTCGGACGGCTTGCCCGCGTACCGTACGACGACCGATATCGCCCGGTTCTTCTCCAGTGGCGCGGCCGGGGTGACTTCCAGCTCGTGGTCACCGGTGGCGGTGAACGTCGCCTTCTTGCCGTTCACCCGGACCTCACTGGCCTTCAGGCCCAGGTCGAGGTTGAAGCGGGAGAGGTTCTGCGTGGTGGTGGCGATGATCGTCGCCGTACCCTCCAGCAGGTCCGTCTTCGGCTGGTACTTCAGGCGCAGGTCGTAGTGCGACACGTCGTATCCGCCGTTGCCGCTGGCCGGGTAGTAGGGGTCGCCGATGCCGGGGGAGCCGGGGCTGTAGTCGGCCGCCGATGCCGGGATCGCCAGCAGGAGGGAGGCCGCCAGGGCGCTCGGGACGATCAGTCTGCGGTGCACGTCAAGCTCTCCAAGTCGTATGGACGGAAGGGCTCCTGAAGACTAATCAGCCCGCGCGCCCCGGTCACGGGGATTGATCACGGCCGCTGGGGTGGCGGCAGGTGGTGCCGGCAGGGACGTGCGGTGGGCGGGATGGCAGCCATGATCGACGGGCCGGCCGTGATGTGCATAAACTCCGAACTGATACGCGAAGACCGCACTTGTTCGCTGAACATCCCTCAGACGGCCGGCTGACGAAGCCGGCCGCCATCCACAGAAGGGAGCACTCCCATGAGGTTGGTACGAACCCGGCTCCTGTCGTACCGAAACCGGCTCCTCCCGTACATGCAGCACTACTACTTCCCGGTGCCCGAACAGCCGTATCTGCTCTGGTTCCAGAAGCCCGACGAGTCCACTGAGGCCTTCAACACGGACCATCTGGGGTTCCGCTTCACCGTCTCCGGTGACCGGCGCACCTCCCCGGGCACGTACCGGGGCGACGGGCCCGTGCGGCTGCTCGCGGGCAGCTCCTCGGTGTTCGGGGTCGGGGCGAGCACGGACGAGACCACCATCGCGTCCCGGCTGTGGACCGAGTACGCACCGGCCGAGCCGTGGTTCGCCTTCGGGGGCCAGGCGTTCAACTCCGCCCAGGAGCTGGTGCTCCTCACCCTGTTCCACCACATGCTGCCCCCGGTCTCGGAGATCGTGCTGTTCTCGGGGGTGAACAACCTGGTGGTGAGCCGGTTGCCCGAGGAGCAGCAGGGCGTGCACGGTGCGCACTACCAGGCTGAGCCGCCCGCCGACGACGCCGTGGTGCCCGGCCCCGCCGAGCGGGTGCAGCGGGCATCCGACCGCACCGCGGCGCACCTGCGTACCTGGCAGGCGCTCGCCAACGCGATGGGGGCCCGGCTGGTGTTCGCCCTCCAGCCGTTGGCCCCATGGGTGCGGGAGGAACCGTCCAAGGAGGAGAAGAAGCTCTTCGCGGAGCTGGACAAGGCATCGAACTTCCGCAGCGTGCACAGCGACATCGTCTCCATGGACGTGGGCCGTGACTACGCCGCCGCGCTGGAGAAGCGGTGCCAGGAGATCGGTGTGCCGTTCCTGAACACCACCCAGCTGCTCGCCGAGCGGGCGACCCCGAAGGACTGGCTGTTCGTCGACCGGGTGCACATGACCGACGGGGGGTACGACATGGTGGCCCGGATCCTGGCCGAGGAACTGGAGCTGCGGTGAGCGCGCCCGGGCCCACTCCCGTCCCGCATCCCGTCCGGGGCGCTCGGCGGCGCCGGCCGGCGGCGCTGCTGTTCTGGCGGCGGCGGGCTGCCCAAGCAGCGGGACGACCCGACGATCCACCCGCGGTTCTGAACCCTGGTCCGTGACGCGCGGGTGGTCGCGGCGGGCGCGGCCGTCTCCAGGGCCCCACCTGTCACGTGATCACCATGGGGCCGCCAGGAACGGCGGTGGCCCGCAACCGGTGCCCGCACCACCCCCCTGTGCCACATTCGTCCCCGTACTGCCCTCTGTCATACGCCAGTTGACCCGTGTACCTTCCGCTCCCATGCCGATACGTGCGCGCAGCAGAATCCTGGTGGGCGCGGCCACAGCCGCCCTGATGTCCGCACTGGTGCCGCAGGCGGGCGCGAACAGCGCCTCCGCCCGCGAGTCCCGACCGATCTACTCGTACGACAACGCCGTCCGCGAGTCCGTCTGGGTCGACACAGGCCTCGACGGCGACCGGGACGGCAGGACGGACCGGGTGGCCGTCGACATCGTCCGTCCGCGCGAGGCGGCCCAGCGCGGCCGCAAGGTTCCCGTGATCATGGATGCCAGCCCGTACTACTCCTGCTGCGGGCGCGGCAACGAGAGCCAGAAGAAGACGTACGACGCGAACGGCGACCCCGTCCAGTTCCCGCTGTACTACGACAACTACTTCGTGCCGCGCGGCTACGCCTTCGTCGCCGTCGACCTGGCCGGAACCAGCCGCTCGGACGGCTGCGACGACGTCGGGGGCCGCTCCGACATCCAGTCCGCCAAGGCCGTCGTCGACTGGCTCAACGGCCGGGGCCGCGGCTACACCACCCGTACCGGCACGGAACGCGCCCGCGCGACCGGCTGGTCCACCGGTGACACCGGCATGATCGGCAAGAGCTGGGACGGCACCATCGCCAACGGTATCGCCGCGACCGGCGTCGAGGGCCTGAAGACCATCGTCCCGATCGGCGCCATCTCCTCCTGGTACGACTACTACTTCGCCAAGGGCGCCCCGCTGTACGACTCCGGCCCCGACTGGCTCTCCCACTACGTCAACAGCCCCGACGCCCGCGCCCGCTGCGCCCACGTCCAGCAGCGTCTCGTCGACGGCGCGCCGCGCACCGGCGACTGGACGCGGCTGTGGGAGGAGCGCGACTACGTCAAGAACGCGCACAAGGTGAAGGCCAGCGTCTTCGTCGTGCACGGGCAGCAGGACCTCAACGTCCGCGCCAAGCACTTCGGCCAGTGGTGGGACGCCCTCGCCGAGCACGGCGTCGAGCGCAGGATCTGGCTCTCGCAGACCGGGCACGTCGACCCGTTCGACTTCCGCCGCGCCGACTGGGTACGGACCCTGCACCGCTGGTTCGACCACTACCTCCTCGGCTACGACAACGGCGTCGACCGCGAGCCGATGGCCGACATCGAGCGCGCCCCCGACCAGTGGTCCACCGACCGCGTCTGGCCGCCGCGCGCCACCGCCGCCACCACGCTCCGCCCCGGCACGGGCGCGGCGCCCGGCGTCGGCACCCTCGGCCTCGCCCCGGCCGGGCCCGGCGCGACGGAGACGTTCACGGACGACCCCGAGCTGGACGAACTCGACTGGGCGGCGCACGTCGACGCCTCCACCCCCGCCAAGGCGGGTTTCATCTCCCGCCCGCTCACGCGGGACCTGCGGCTCTCCGGGTCCTCCACGGTCACCGTCACCGCCACCCCGACGACCACCAGCGCGCACCTGACGGCGGTCCTCGTCGACCTCGGGCCCGACACCATCCGCGACTACGGGGCCGCCGGCGAAGGAATCACCACCCTCACCGAACGCACCTGCTGGGGCGCGAGCACCACCGGCGACAGCGCCTGCTTCAAGGAGACCAAGGCGAAGACCGCCGACGTCGGCTTCACCGTCTTCAGCCGCGGCTGGGCCGACCTCGGCAACTGGGCCGACGCGCACCAGGGCCGCCCCCTCACCCCCGGCAAGGCGCACACCATCACCCTGGACCTCGCCGCGACCGACCACGTCGTCCCGGCCGGCCACCGCCTCGCCCTCATCATCGGCGGCACCGACCAGTACCTCATCGACCCTCCCGCCACCCGGCCCACCCTCACCCTCGACCTCACCCGCACCTCCGCCCGCCTGCCCCTCGTCGGCGGCGCCCCCGCCTTCCTCCGCGCCACCACCGGTACCGTGCACCGGGCTGCCCCGCGCACCGCCCCGCCGGCCGGCGTCACCGCCCCGCGTCCCGTACCGCCGATCCCCGGAGGCAGCACCCGATGACCCCACGCGCCGCACGCGTCCGCGCCCTCGCCGTGACCGTCACCGCCGCAGCCCTCGCCCTCCCGCTGATCACCGCCCCCGCCCAGGCCTCACCCACCACCCCGCCCCGCACCGGCTTCGAGACGTCCCACGGCGCCCGCTGGACGAGCCAGCCCGAGGAGCAACGCTTCCTCACCGCCGTCGACCGGGCGAGCGACCGCGTCTCCATGGCGACCATCGGCACCACCGAGCAGCGCCGCCCCCTCCAGCTCGTACGGATCTCCACCGCGCCCACCACCAACACCGTGCTCCTCATCTGCAGCCAGCACGGTGACGAACCGTCGGGCCGGGAGGCCTGCCTGTCCACCGTCCGCGACCTCGCGTACGCCAAGGACCGCGAAACCCTCCGCTTCCTCTCCCGCACGACCGTCCTCGTCGTCCCCACCGCCAACCCCGACGGCCGCGCCGCCGGCACCCGGGGCAACGCCGACGGCGTCGACATCAACCGCGACCACATCGCCCTCAAGACCGCCGAGGGCCGCGCCCTGGCCGCCGTGATCCGCGACCACCGCCCCGACGTCGTGTACGACCTGCACGAGTACGGCGCCACCCCGCCGTACTACGACAAGGACCTGCTCGCGCTCTGGCCGCGCAACCCCAACACCGACGCGCATGTGCACGACGAAGCGCACACCCTCTCCGAGTCGTACGTCCGCCCCACCGCTGAGCGGGCCGGCTTCGACAGCGGCGTCTACGGCATCTGGACCGACCCCGTCACCGGAGAGCCCGTCAAGCAGGTGGCGGGCGACGGCCAGGAGCGCATCCTCCGCAACACGGCGGGCATCAAGCACGCCGTCGGCCTGCTCGTCGAGACTCGCGTCGACCCCCTCACGGAGGAGGAGAAGAAGGACCCCGCCCTCAACAACCGCCGCCGCGTCGACACCCAGCTCGCCGCCCTCGACGGGCTCTTCGGGTACGTCGACGACCGGCGCGGCACCATCGAGGCGGCCACCACGACGGCCCGGCTGGCCGGCCTGCGCGACCGTGGTCCGGTCTTCCTGGGCGGCGCCGACAACGATCCGCCGCAGCCCGCCGAAACCCTCCAGGACCCGCCCTGCGGCTACCGCCTCAGTCCCGCCCAGTACGCCGGCGTCAAGGACGAGCTGGCGCTGCACGGGGTGACCGTCCGGGCGGGCGACGACGGCGCCTTCGTACCGCTGCGGCAGTCCCGGCGGGCTCTCGTGCCCCTCCTGCTCGATACTCGCGCGGCCTATCACCTCACCGGTGGGGAACCGGTCGACGCCTGTTGATCCCGGGAGGTGTACGCCAGGTGTGGTAGGGGGTATCGGAGAGCGAAATCAGGCCAAACGAATTCGGTGAAAGGTGCCGCTTGTGTCGCACGACGAACGCAAACCGGGACAACGGCTGCGGCTGCCGGTGAAGGCGGCCCTCCCCGGCCGCCACCCGCATGAGGACAAGCCACCCGTCACCGACCGGGTGGTGTTCGGTGTGACGGCCGTGCTCACCCTGGCCTTCGTGATCTGGGGCGCCACGGCCACCAGTGCGCTGGAGAGCGTTTCCGACTCCATGCTGAACGGCCTGATGCACAACGGCGGCTGGGCGTTCGTCCTGGCCGCCTCGGGCTTCGTCGTCTTCGCGCTCTGGCTCGCCATCAGCCGGTACGGGCGTATCGAGCTGGGCCAGGAGCACGAGGAGCCCGAGTTCAGCACCGTCTCGTGGGTCGCCATGATGTTCAGCGCCGGCATGGGCATCGGCCTGATGTTCTACGGCGTCAGCGAACCGCTCGCGCACTACACCACCCCGCCGCCGGGCACCGACCCCGCCGACTCGGCGGACGCCATGCAGACGGCGCTCGCCACCACGCTCTTCCACTGGACCCTGCACCCCTGGGCGATCTACGCGGTGGTCGGCCTGGCCATCGCGTACAGCACCTTCCGGCGCCGCAGGCGGCAGACGATCAGCGCCGTCTTCGTCCCGCTCATCGGCAAGAAGCGCGCCGACGGCACACCCGGCCGGGTGATCGACATCCTGGCGATCTTCGCCACGCTCTTCGGCTCCGCCACCTCCCTCGGGCTCGGCGCGCTCCAGATCGGCAGCGGCATGCACGAGGTGGGGTGGCTGGACAGGGCCGGAACCGGACTGCTCGTCGCCATCATCGGCGTCCTCACCGTGTGCTTCGTCTTCTCCGCCGTCTCCGGTGTGGAGAAGGGCATCCAGTGGCTCTCCAACACCAACATGGTGCTGGCCGTCATCCTCGCCGTCTTCGTCTTCGTCGCGGGCCCCACCATCCTGATCCTCGACCTGATCCCCACCTCGCTCGCCTCCTACTTCGACGAGCTGTGGCAACTGGCCGGCCGCACCGAGGCGGCCACCGGCGGCGGCGACGTCGCCGACTGGCTGAGCAGCTGGACGGTCTTCTACTGGGCCTGGTGGATCTCCTGGACGCCGTTCGTCGGCATGTTCATCGCCCGCATCAGCCGCGGGCGGACGATCCGGCAGTTCGTCGGCGGCGTGATCCTGGTGCCCAGCACGGTGAGCCTGATCTGGTTCGCCATCTTCGGCGGTACGTCCATGCGCCTGAAGGAGGGGGGAGCCCTCGGGGGCGCGACCACGCCCGAGGGCCAGCTCTTCGGCGTGCTCCAGGAGTTCCCCATCGCGGGCGTGATGAGCCTGCTCGTGATGATCCTGGTCGGCATCTTCTTCGTCTCCGGCGCCGACGCCGCCTCGATCGTGATGGGCACGCTCTCCCAGAGGGGCACCTTCGAACCGGCCCGGTTCGTCGTGGTCTTCTGGGGCGTGGTCACCGGCGGCGTGGCGGCGGTGATGCTGCTCGTCGGCGAGGGCAAGGGCGACGCCCTCGCGGGCCTGCAACACCTGACGATCCTCGTCGCGGCCCCGTTCGTCCTGGTGATGGTCGGCATGTGCTGGGCCCTGATGCGGGACCTGCGCCAGGACCCGCTGATCGTGCGTGGCGAACTCGCCGAGGAGGCGGTGGAGGAGGCGGTGATCGCGGGCCACGAGAAGTACGCGGGCGACTTCGAGATCCGCATCGGCCCGGCCCAGGACGAGGAACCCGGCCGCGGCGAGGGAACGGCGCCGAAGTCGGACCAGGGGCCCGACGAATCGCCCCGCTGACCGGTCGGCCCCGGTGCGCGCCCCCGGCCGGGCCGGGAGGCGGCAGCCGGGCCGCCACCGAACCCGGCCGGTGGCCGATTAACGCCCCGGGGCTTCCCTCGGCGAGGATGGCGGCATGACCGAGATCCGCACGCCCCGCCTCCTCCTGCGCCGCTGGCACGACGACGACCTCGTACCCATGGCCGACATCAACGCGGATCCCGAGGTCATGCGCTGGATCGGCGACGGCTCGGTCCGCGACCTGGAGGAGACCGCCGAGGACATCGAGCGGTGGGAGGAGGAGTGGGACGAGGAGGGCTTCGGGCTCTTCGCCGTGGAGCTCCTCGCCTCCGGTGAGCTGATCGGGTTCGCGGGGCTGTCCGTACCCGAGTACCTGCCCGAGGTGCTGCCGGCCGTCGAGATCGTCTGGCGCCTCGGCCGGCCCTTCTGGGGGCAGGGGTACGCCTCCGAAGCCGCCCACGCCGTCCTGGAGTTCGCGCTCCAGGACCGTGGCCTCGACCGGGTCGTCAGCATCGCCCGGCTGGGGAACGAAGGCGCCGAGAACATCATGCGCAAGCTCGGTATGGCGCCGGAACGCGAGACGACCCACCCCGTGTACGGCGTCCCGCTGCACGTCCACGCCATCGACCTCACCGAGTACCACGGGTGACCAGGCCCGCCACCTCCTTCGCGCACCCCCACGCGACCGTGACCCCCGCGCCCCCGTGGCCGTAGTTGTGGACCAGCACCCCGCCGCCGTCCGGCAACGGCTCCGCCGCCAGGCGCACCCCGCCCGACCGCACCGGGCGGAGGCCCACCCGGTGACCCAGTACGCGGGCACGGCCGATCTCGGGGCGGATCCGCGCGCACCGCGCCACGATCGCGGCGGCCGTCCCCGCGTCCGGTTCCGTGCGCCAGTCGTCCTCCTCCGCCGTACCGCCGAGGATCAGCCGCCCCGGCTGCGGGAAGAAGTACGTCGCCGTGCTCGCCGAGGCGTCCGCCGCGACGAACCACTCCTCCACACCCGGGTTCTCCACCAGCACCAGCTGTCCGCGCACCGGCCGCAGACCGCCGTCCGGTACGAGGTCCCGCGCACCGAGCCCCGTGCAGTTGACCACTACCGGGGCCGGGGCCTCCGCGAGGGACGACACCGCCCGCGTCTCGACGGCCCCGCCCGCCGCCTCCAGCCGGGCCTTCAGCCACCCCAGGTGGACCGGCATGTCGACCAGCGGCAGCCGGGCCGCCAGGCCCCGTGACGGCAGCTGCCGCATCCCCGGCACCTCGCCCGCCCAGGAACCGAGCGACCCCAGTTCGGTCTCCGCGTGGACGCCCGCCACCATCCGTACGCCCGTCGCCTCCGGATCGGCGGCGAGCCGCTCGTACACGCGAAGCGACGCCAGGGCCCACGCGCCCACCCGCTCCGCCGGTTCGATGCGGTACGGCCACCACAGCGCGCCCGCCACCGCGGAGGTGGTGGCGCCCGGCGCGTCGCGCGTCCACACCCGTACCCGCAGGCCGCGCCCGGCCAGCGTGACCGCCGTCGTCAGCCCGATGACCCCGCCGCCCACCACGATCACGTCGCCGCTCATGCCGGGACGGTAGCGGAGGCGTCCCGGGCGGGCATACACCCGACATGCCTGCCGAGCACGAGCACGACCCGACGCTCGACCCCGCCCACGCGTCCTTCGCCCTCGCGCCCGCGACCAGGACCGGCGGGGTCCTCACCACCGGTGCGTACCAAGTGCACCGCGACTTCCTCGACTTCCTCGTCGACGGCCGCCCGCTCCTGCACCAGCTGTCCGACCTCGACGCCGTGTCCCCGCTCGCCTCCGACGTACCGCCCGCCATCTTCACCGACCAGGTCCGTGGCCTGCTGCTGGACGCCGAGGCGCCGCTGCCCGGCGGGCGGTACGTCATCTACGGCTGCCCCGAGTGCGAGAGCCTCGCGTGCGGCGCCGTCACGGCCGTGATCGAGCGGGATGGCGACGACGTCGTCTGGCGCGACTTCGCCTGGCAGACGGACGAGTCCGCCGACCTGGACCTCAACGGCTACCACGGGATAGGCCCGTTCCGCTTCCACGGCGACCAGTACCGCGCCGAACTGGAACGCCTGCTCCCGAGCGCCGCCCCCGCCCGCCGCCGCGTCCTGTTGATCGGCGCCCGCGTCGCCGTCCTCGCCAGGCTCGCCGCCGCGCTGCGCACCATCGGCATCGGTGCCGACACCGCCGAGGACACCGCCGCCGTACCGCCCGAGGAGCTGCGGGCGTACGGCGCGGTGGCGTTCGGCCGGGGGGTCGGGGAGGAGCGGCGTACCGCCGTGAAGGAGGCGTTCGCCCGGGCGGGCGCGGACGTGGCGTACGTCGACGGGCTCGCGCCCATCGTCCCGCTGCTCGTCGCGCAGATCGAGCACGCCCTCGACCGCAGCCCGCTGGAGCGGCGGCGCCTGGTCCGGCTGGCCGCGGCCGGCGGCGAGGCGACCGTGGAGGTCACCTCCACCTGCCGCGTCCAGCTCGTCGCGTACCGGCTGGACCGCCTCCGCCGCACGCGCGCGCATGAGCTGTTCGACGGGTTACTGGAGCCGGGCCGACACCGGATTCCGCTGGACGCCCGGGCGGTCAAGGGCCGATCCTTCCTCGTGGCACGCACCATGGGGGGCGTGCTGGTCGCACCGACGATGGCCCCGGCGAGCCGCGAATCGCCGTCACGATGACACCGATGACCCGAAGGCACGCCTCCCCGCGCCGATGAGCGCCGTCGCCGGGTCCCTCGCCCCGCACGGGCTCGCCGGTCTGCTGTGACCGGGCCCCCGATAGGATCGACCCCCTGATGACTGCAACCCTCGTCGCCAAGGACCTCGCCGCCGGCCACGGCGAACGTTCCCTCTTCTCCGGCCTCGACCTCGTCGTCGCACCCGGCGACGTGATCGGCCTCGTCGGCGTGAACGGCGCCGGCAAGTCGACCCTGCTGCGGCTCCTCGCCGGGCTCGACACCCCCGGGCACGGGGAGCTGCGCCTGTCGCCGCCCGCCGCCACCGTCGGCCACCTCCCGCAGGAGCCGGAGCGCCGCGCGGGGGAGACCGTGCGCGACTTCCTCGCCCGCCGCACCGGCGTCGCCGCCGCCCAGGCCGCGATGGACGAGGCGACCCAGGGCCTGGTCGACGGCACGCCCGGCGCCGACGACGCGTACGCCACCGCCCTGGAGCGCTGGCTGAACCTCGGCGGCGCCGACCTCGACGAGCGCGCCGAGGAGGTCGCCGGCTCCCTGGGCCTCACCGTCGGGCTCGACCGGCCGATGACGTCCCTCTCCGGCGGCCAGGCCGCCCGCGCGGGTCTCGCCTCGCTGCTGCTGTCCCGTTACGACGTGTTCCTGCTGGACGAGCCGACCAACGACCTCGACCTGGACGGCCTGGAGCGCCTGGAGCGCTTCGTCCAGGGCCTGCGCGCCGGGACGGTCGTCATCAGCCACGACCGCGAGTTCCTCGCCCGCACCGTCACCAAGGTCCTCGAACTGGACCTGGCGCAGCAGCAGATCCGGCTCTATGGAGGCGGCTACGAGGCGTATCTGGAGGAGCGGGAAACCGCCCGCCGGCACGCCCGCGAGGAGTTCGAGGAGTACGCCGACAAGAAGGCCGCCCTCGAAGGCCGCGCCCAGATGCAGCGCTCGTGGATGGACAAGGGCGTCAAGAACGCCCGCCGCAAGGCGGGCAACGACAACGACAAGCTCGGCCGCAAGTTCCGCAGCGAGGCGAGCGAGAAGCAGGCCGCCAAGGCCCGCCAGACGCAGCGCATGATCGAGCGTCTGGACACCGTCGAGGAGCCCCGCAAGGAGTGGGAGCTGCGGATGGAGATCGCCGCCGCCCCGCGCTCCGGCGCGGTCGTGGCGACGCTGCGCGACGCCGAGGCCGCCCGGGGCGGCTTCCGCTTCGGCCCGGCCTCGCTCCAGATCGACTGGGCCGACCGGGTGGCCATCACCGGCGCCAACGGCGCGGGCAAGTCGACCCTGCTGGCCGCCCTCCTCGGCCGTCTCCCGCTGGACGCCGGGCACGCCTCACTCGGCTCGGGCGTCGTCGTCGGGGAGGTCGACCAGGCGCGCAAGCTGTTCCACGGGCAGGAGTCCCTGCTGGACGCGTTCTGCGCGGCCGTACCCGACACCGAGCCGGCCGACGTGCGCACCCTGCTGGCCAAGTTCGGCCTCAAGGCCCACCATGTGACGCGCTCCGCGACGTCCCTCTCGCCGGGCGAACGCACCCGTGCCGCCCTCGCCCTGCTCCAGGGCCGTGGCGTGAACCTGCTGGTCCTGGACGAACCGACCAACCACCTCGACCTGCCGGCCATCGAGCAGCTGGAGTCGGCCCTCGACTCGTACACGGGGACCCTGCTCCTGGTCACCCACGACCGGCGCATGCTGGACGCGGTACGCACGACCCGGCGCATCGAGGTCGCGGACGGCAAGGTGACCGAGCACTGACCGGTTCCGGGGACCGCCCCCGGAACCGGCCCGTCATGTCACCTCACCGGCGGCCCTTCGCGCCGCCTCCGCCCCCGCCGCCCAGCAGGCCCGCCTTGCGCAGGGCGTCCGCCATGGCGCTGTTCGCGGGCGCGGGCGCGGGGGCCTGGGCCTGACGCCCGCCACCCTTCGCGCCGCCGCCACCGCGCCGGTCACCACGGCCGCCACCGCTGCCCTGGCGCTGCTGCGGCGGACGACCGCCCCGCTCCCGCTTCGGCGACGCCGCCGCGTCCGTACCGGCGGACGTCTCGTCGTCCAGCCGCAGCGTCAGGGAGATCCGCTTGCGCGGAATGTCGACGTCCAGGACCTTGACCTTCACCACGTCGCCCGGCTTGACCACTTCACGCGGGTCCTTGACGAAGTTCCGGGACATCGCCGACACGTGCACGAGCCCGTCCTGGTGCACACCGACGTCCACGAAGGCGCCGAAGGCGGCCACGTTCGTGACGACGCCCTCCAGGACCATCCCCGCCTCCAGGTCGCCGATCTTCTCGACGCCCTCCTTGAAGGTGGCCGTCTTGAACGCGGGCCTGGGGTCGCGCCCCGGCTTCTCCAGCTCCCGCAGGATGTCCGTGACCGTCGGCAGACCGAAGGTCTCGTCCACGAAGTCGTCCGCCCGCAGCGACCGCAGCACCGAGGTGTTGCCGATCAGCGACGCGACCTCGCCGCCCGTCGTCTTCACCATCCGCCGCACCACCGGATACGCCTCCGGGTGCACGCTGGACGCGTCCAGCGGATCGTCGCCGCCGCGGATCCGCAGGAAGCCCGCGCACTGCTCGTACGCCTTCGGGCCGAGGCGCGGCACCTCCTTGAGCGCCTTGCGCGACCGGAACGGGCCGTTGGCGTCCCGATAGGAAACGATGTTCTCGGCGAGGCCCGCGCCGATGCCCGACACGCGGGAAAGGAGAGGCGCGGAGGCGGTGTTGACGTCGACCCCGACACCGTTCACACAGTCCTCGACCACCGCGTCCAGCGAACGCGACAGCTTCACCTCGGACAGGTCGTGCTGGTACTGGCCGACACCGATCGACTTCGGGTCGATCTTCACCAATTCGGCCAGCGGGTCCTGGAGCCGGCGCGCGATCGAGACCGCGCCGCGCAGGGAGACGTCCAGCTCCGGCAGCTCCTGGGAGGCGAACGCGGACGCCGAGTACACCGACGCGCCCGCCTCCGACACCATGACCTTCGTGAGCTTGAGATCCGGGTGCTTGGCGATCAGTTCACCGGCGAGCTTGTCGGTCTCGCGCGACGCCGTGCCGTTGCCGATGGCGACCAGCTCGACCGCGTGCTCCTTCGCGAGCCGTGCCAGGGTCGCCAGCGACTGGTCCCACTTGTTGGCGGGCACGTGCGGGTAGATCGTGTCGGTGGCGACGACCTTGCCGGTCGCGTCCACGACGGCGACCTTCACGCCCGTACGGAAACCGGGGTCGAGCCCCAGCGTCGCGCGGGTCCCGGCGGGCGCCGCGAGCAGCAGGTCGCGCAGGTTCGCCGCGAAGACCCGGACCGCCTCGTCCTCCGCCGCCGTACGCAGCCGCAGCCGCAGGTCGATGCCGAGGTGGACGAGGATCCGGGTGCGCCACGCCCACCGCACCGTGTCGGCGAGCCACTTGTCGCCCGGCCGCCCCTGCTGGGAGATCCCGAACCGGGAGGCGACGATCCCCTCGTACGACGAAGGGCCCTCGACCGGCTCCTCCGGCTCCAGGACCAGGTCGAGGACCTCCTCCTTCTCGCCGCGCAGCATCGCGAGCACCCGGTGCGAGGGCAGTTCGGTGAACGGCTCGGCGAAGTCGAAGTAGTCGGCGAACTTCGCGCCCGCCTCCTCCTTGCCCTCCCGGACCTTCGCGGCCAGCCGGCCGCGCGTCCACATCCGCTCGCGCAGCTCGCCGATCAGGTCGGCGTCCTCCGAGAACCGCTCGGTGAGGATGGCGCGGGCGCCCTCCAGCGCGGCGGCCGGGTCCGCGACACCCTTGCCGGCATCGACGAACGCGGCGGCCGCGGCGAGCGGCTCCACCGACGGGTCGCCGAGCAGCCCGTCGGCCAGCGGCTCCAGACCGGCCTCGCGGGCGATCTGCGCCTTGGTGCGCCGCTTCGGCTTGAACGGCAGGTAGATGTCCTCCAGCCGCGCCTTGGTGTCGGCGGCGAGGATCCGCGCTTCCAGCTCCCCGGTGAGCTTGCCCTGCTCGTGTACGGAGTCGAGGATGGCGGCCCGCCGGTCCTCCAGCTCCCGCAGGTAGCGCAGCCGCTCCTCGAGCGTGCGCAGCTGCGCGTCGTCGAGCATCTCGGTCGCTTCCTTGCGGTAGCGCGCGATGAACGGCACGGTCGACCCGCCGTCGAGCAGCTCGACGGCCGCCTTCACCTGCCGCTCCCGTACGCCGAGCTCCTCGGCGATCCTGCCTTCGATGGACGTCGTCACGGTGTCCCGACTCGCCTTCTCGTGCCTGCCAGCTTGAGGTTGCATTCTGCCGGGTCACCGTGCGACGTGTCCGCCTGCCCCGTCGTCAGGCGCGGCGCGCCCTGCCCCCGCCCCGTGAGGCCCCGCCGAAGAGCCGCGCCAGCAGCCGGAACGGCAGGGTGACGACGGTGGCGACGGCCGAGCCGATCATGCGGAAGAAGTCGGCGATGGTACGCAAGGGGCACCTCCAAGTGCTGTCGGTTGCCCCTTGCGGGTTGCCGCCACGTATACAGCGAAACGTTCCGGCGAAACGTCAGCCCTTGCCGGCCAGGTCCTGCGGGAACGCCCCCGCCGCCACGGCCGCGCCCAGGAAGTCCCGCCCCAGCTCGGTGAGCCGCTCGACGTCCGCCGCGCCGAGGTGCTCGTACGGAGCGGCGTCCAGGCGGTCCGTACGGTCCTCCAGCTCGGCGCGCAGGGCGGAGCCCGCACTCGTCAGCTCGCCGGCCTCGTCCATGAGGCCACGCCCGCGCAGCCGCTCGGCCGCCGCGTCCCAGTCGGCGCGCTGCCAGCCGCGCGTGGCGAGGATCCAGCGGGGCGCCATGCCCTTGCCGGTCGCCGTGTGGCTGACGAGCGCCTCCAGCGGATCCAGCCCGGCGGCCAGCAGCGCGACCAGGTGGGCGTCGCCCCGGTGCTCGCGCAGCAGCGTCGCGGCGTGCCAGTACGCCAGGTGCGGCTCCTCGGGCACCGGGAGGTCGGCGTGGGCGGCGTACAGCGGGCGGGCGTGCCGGGTGCACGCCTCGGTGGCGCGCAGCGCGAGCCGGGCGGCCTCCGCCATCTCCGCCGACTCGACCGCCGCGTCGCCGAGCAGCCGCCGCAGGGTGGTGTCGGCCGCCCGCAGCCGTGCCGCGAGCACCGCCCCGGGGGAGGCGGTGTCCCAGACGGCCGGCAGGTGCCGGGCGACGAGCTCGTGGTTGAAGTTGTAGAACGCCGCCGTGACGACCCCCGCGCCCACCGCTCCCATGGCGGCGGCCCGCCCGGCGAAGTACGCGGCGCTGGAGTCCGTGACCCCGAGCGCCGCCAGCTCCTTGGCGAAGTCGGGCGAGAAGTACACCGTCGAGTGGAGCGGGTTCAGGGCGTTGTGGCAGCGCCGGCCGGCGCGCGGCGGGAGAGTCGTCATGCCAAGCAGGTTACCGACTGGTTGGTACGCCGCCAGGGGCCGGACCCCGGATGGCCGGAAAGGTGGGGCTTTCGTCATTGCGGCCATCCAGCGCGCCCCCAAGGATGAAGGGCATGACGCAGCGACCCGTACTCGTCGTCCTCTTCGACGGCGTACAGAGCCTGGACGTCACCGGACCGGTGGAGGTCTTCGCCGGGGCGGACCACGTCGCCGGACGCCCCACGCCCTACCCGATCCGCACCGCCTCGCTCGACGGAGCGCCCGTCCGCACCCAGAGCGGCCTGCGCCTGGCCGCCGACGGCCCGCTGGCCGACGCGCCGCGGCCGCACACCCTCCTCGTCCCCGGCGGCGACGGCACCCGGGACCCCGACCCGCGCCTGATCGACTGGCTGCGCCGCCAGGCCCCGTACGCCGAACGCCTGGTCTCCGTCTGCACCGGCTCCGTCCTCCTCGCCGAGGCCGGCCTGCTGGACGGCCGCCGCGTGACCACGCACTGGGCGTTCTGCGACCACCTCGCCCGCGCCCACCCGGAGGTGGACGTCGACCCGGACCCGATCTTCGTACGGGACGGGAACCTCGCCACCTCCGCGGGCGTCACCGCGGGCATCGACCTGGCCCTGGCCCTGGTCGAGGAGGACCTCGGCCGCGACGTGGCGCTCACCATCGCCCGCCACCTCGTGGTCTTCCTCCGCCGCCCCGGCAGCCAGGCCCAGTTCAGCGCCCAGCTCGCCGCCCAGACCGCCCGCCGCGAACCGCTGCGCGAGGTCCAGCAGTTCATCACCGAGCACCCGGCCGCCGACCTGTCCGTCGAGGCCCTGGCCGCCCGCGCCCGCCTCTCACCGCGCCACTTCGCCCGCGCCTTCCAGGCGGAGACCGGCACGACACCCGGCCGCTACGTCGAGCGCGTCCGCCTCGAACACGCCCGCCGCCTCCTGGAGGACACCGGCAGCGGCGTCCACGAGGTCGCCCGGGCGTGCGGCTACGGCACGCCCGAGGCGATGCGCCGTGCCTTCGTCAAGGCACTCGGAACCCCGCCCGCCGAATACCGGCGCCGCTTCCACGCACCACCCGTACCCACCCACGGAGAGCACTGAAAGGACACCGGTCCGCATGCAGATCGCCATCCTCCTGTACCCCGGCTTCACCACCCTCGACGCCATCGGCCCCTTCGAGATCATCAGCCGCCTGCCCGACGCCGAAACCGTGTTCGTCGCCAAGCAGTCCGGCCCCGTCCGCAACGACCAGGGCAACCTCGCCCTCGTCGCCGACCGCACCCTCGCCGAGGTCCCGGGCCCCGGCATCCTCCTCGTCCCCGGCACCGGCGACCCGGGACCGGTCATGCGCGACGAGGAAACCCTCGACTGGCTCCGCACGGCGGACGCCACCAGCACCTGGACCACCTCGGTGTGCACCGGCTCGCTGATCCTGGCCGCCGCGGGCCTCCTCAAGGGCCGCCGCGCCACCACCCACTGGCTCGCACTGGACGACCTGAAGGAGCACGGAGCCGACCCGACGGGGGAGCGGGTCGTCTTCGACGGCAAGTACGTCACGGCGGCCGGCGTCTCGGCCGGCATCGACATGGGCCTGCACCTGGTCGGCCGCATCGCCGGCGACCGGCACGCCCAGACCGTCCAGCTCATCACCGAGTACGACCCCCAGCCCCCGTACGACGCGGGCTCCCCGGCCAAGGCCCCGGCCGACATCGTCGCGTTCTGGCGCGATCAGGCCGCCTGAGCGGCCTCCGGCAGCCCCGCCCGGTCCATGAGCGCGTGCATCGCGGTCTCGGGCAGGGCGGGGCTCCCGGCCGCCGCCTCCGCCGTCTCCGGCTCCTCCAGCAGCCCGGCCAGCACGTCGGCGGGCAGCCGGGGATGGCGTACGGCGGCGTTCCTCACCCACCACGCGGGATCACCGGTGAGGCGGACCACCGACGCCACCGACAGGCGGGGGTGCTCCAGTGCCCGTCGCCGTACGGCCTCGTCCGGGTCCCGCCCGAGCCGGTCCACCACCGCGGGCGGGCAGTCCGGGTCCAGCAGCGCGGCCTCCCGCATCCGGGGCCGGGGGTCGTCGGCGCACCGGAGCAGGCCCGCGCGCGGGAAGTTCGGGTGCTCGGGCAGCCGGCGGGCGGAGCGGCCGTCCCAGGTCTCCCACATCTCCAGCAGCATGTGCGCCGGGGCCTGGGCGCAGTGCTCGGCGAGCAGGAGCCGTACGGCGAAGTCCTCGTCGCCCGCCAGGCGTTCCACCACATCGGCGGGCAGGTTCCGCGCGGTCGCGGCGCTGCGTCGCAGCAGCACATGGCCGGACGCGGCACACCGGCGCATCTCGTCCGGGTCGCCGTGCCGTGCCCGGACCCAGGCCAGGGGGTGGTGGTGGTCGTCCGGCCCCACCTCCACGCCACGCACCGCCGCACGCTGCCGCTCGGTGAGCGCCGGGTGCACGGAGGCGTGGCGGCGCACGGTGTCGTACGGGTCCTCGCCGAGCACGGCCACCAGATCCGCGTCCAGGCGCGGATTGCGGGCCAGGAAGCACCGCACCCGGGTGTCCTCGTGCCGGGCCAGCCGCTCGGCGAGCCCCCGCGTGAGCAGGCACTCCTCGGCCGCCCGCTCCCGGACCTTGTCGTCGGGCAGCGCCGCGTACGTCGCCGGGCCCATGGGCAGCTCGTCGCGGTGCCGGCACAACAGCGCCTCGGCCCGCACGTCCTCGTCCTCGTCGGCCAGCAGCGCCGCCCGTTCCGCGGCGTCCAGGTGCTCCCAGGCGCGGGCGCAGACCATGCGCCGGACACCCGGCTCCGGGTCGTCGGCCAGCAGGCGCAGCGGACCGGGTGGCAGCCGCTGGTGGCGGGCGATCTCGCCACGGACCATGGCCTCCGGATGGGTCGCCAGCCGCTCGAACCCCTCGTCGGTCAGCGCGCTCCGGTCGTGAGCGGCATGCATGGCCACGACGTACGCCATGCGGACGTCTCCGTCGAGCAGCCGCGTGCGCTGCTCCGCGGTGAGGTGGATGTGCTCCGCCACCTCACGGCGGGTCCTCGGATGCGGATGGCGGGCCCAGGCCTCGATCACCTCGCCCGGCAGCGGGCGCAAGCGCAGCTTGAAGGGCAACCGCTCCGCCGGGGCCATGCCCAGCAGCCGCACCAGCACCGACGCGGGCGCGGCAGGATTCTCGGAGAGGCCGTGCAGCCAGGGGCTGCCCAGCGCCGCCGACGTCACCTCACACCCCGTACGTGAAGCGCGGCGACCGCCGCTCCAGGAAGGCGGCGACGCCTTCCTCCCGCTCACCGCTGCCGCGCGCCTGCTCCGCCCAGTACGCGTCCCGGTCGGTGCGCCCCGCGGCGAACTCCTTCGCCGCCGCCTGGGTCAGCAGCGAGCGGGAGGCGAGGGTACGGGTGAACTCCGCGACCCGTTTGCCCAGTTCCCCCGCCGGCAGCACCTCGTCCACCAGCCCGGTGCGCAGCGCCCGCTCCGTATCGATCAACTCGCCGGAGAACAGCAGGTACTTCGCCGCGGACGGGCCCACCAGCGACACCAGCCGCCGGGTGGAGGAGGCCGGGTAGACGATGCCGAGCTTCGCCGGCGTGATGCCGAAGAGCGCGCCCTCCTCGGCGAACCGCAGGTCGCACGCGGCCGCCAGCTGGCTGCCGCCGCCCACGCAGTAGCCGCGTACGGCGGCGAGCGTCGGCTTGGGGAAGACGGCCAGCGCCTCCTCGGCGCGCACGGCGAGCGACTGCTGCTCGTCACCCGGCTCGCGCAGCGACGAGATGTCGGCCCCGGCGCAGAAGGTCGCCCCCGCGCCGGTGAGCACCAGCGCCCGGACATCCCGGTCGGCGGCCAGTGTGTCGAGCAGCTCCGGCAGGGCACGCCACATGGCCGCCGTCATGGCGTTGCGCTTGGCGGGGTTGCTGATGACGACGGTGGCGACACCGTCCACGACGGACTGCTCCAGCTGCGGCTGCTCCATGCGCCGGATGCTATCCGTCAGAAGGCGGCTCAGAACGGTCGAGCCCAGAAACCTTGTTGTACGCGTACAGTCAGAAACCGTCGAATAGCTGTTGACTTCTGGTCAGTAACCCGGACCGGTCGCCCGCTGTACCAACACTCGACGACGTGGCGACAATGGAGCACGAGGGTGGAAACCGGACAATGGAGAGCCGCGGGAGCGACCCGGCCCGGCCGCCCTCGTACGAAGGGGTCTGGCGGTTCACCGCTCCCGCGGTCGACGTCTCCGTACCGCAGGCCAGGCGTGCCGTACGGGATCTGCTGAAACGTCAAGGCGTGCCCGCTCACGACGACGTGGTCCACGCCCTGCTGCTGATCGTCTCCGAGCTGGTGACCAACGCCGTGCGGCACGCGGCCCTGCTCTCGCCCGAGCTGGCCGTCGAGGTCGCGATCGGCGCGGAGTGGATCCGGGTGTCGGTGGAGGACAGCCACCCGTACCGCCCCAAGGCGCTGGAGGCGGACTACGGCCGGACGGGCGGGCGCGGTCTGCTGCTCGTACGGGAGGTCACGAAGGAGGCGGGCGGGGAGTGCGACGTGGAGCACACCGCGAGCGGCGGCAAGATCATCTGGGCCGCCCTGCCACTGAGACCCGCGGGGCCGCCCGTGCCGGCCGTGCCGCTCGTGGCGCCCGTGCCGACCGTTCCGCCCGGACTCCCCGTGCCGCCCGGACTCCCCGTGCCGGCCGTCCCGTCCGGTCCCTCGGGGCCCGAGAGACCGGACGGACCGGACCGACCGAACGGACCGGACGGACCGGACGGGCCGACCGTCACCAGCCCCCGGTCTCCCCTGTCAGCTCCTTGATCGCCGGGCGCGCCGCGTCCAGCACCGTCATGAACCACGCGGAGAACGGATCCGCGGCGTGCCGCTCGGTCAGCTCACGCGCCGTCACGAAGGCCGTCTCCTCCACCTCCGCCGGATCCGGCCGCAGCCGGGCCTGCACCATCCCCACGAAAAGGTGGTTGTACTCCTGCTCGACCAGCCCCGACGCGGGGTCCGGGTGGTTGTAGCGGACCGTGCCCGCCTCGGCGAGCAGCGACGGCGACACCCCGAGCTCCTCGTGGACGCGCCGGGCGGCCGCCGCGAACGGCGCCTCTCCCGGATAGGGATGCCCGCAGCACGTGTTCGACCAGACACCGGGGGAGTGGTACTTCCCCAGCGCCCGCCGCTGCAGCAGCAGCCGCCCCTCCTCGTCGAAGAGGAACACCGAGAACGCCCGGTGCAGTTGCCCGGGCGCCTGGTGGGCAGCCAGCTTCTCCGCGGTGCCGATGGTGGTGCCGTTCTCGTCGACCAGTTCGAGCATGATCGACGGCTGCGTTCCGTTCGACGCGGGCGACCCGTTGTTCGCCGCGGTGGCTGGTGTGGTCGGCATAACCATCCTTCGCTTCGGTTCTCGGCCCTGTGGGGCACGCCTCAGTCTGCCGTACAAAAGCCGCTTGTCGGCACACGACGACCCGCGCCCGTCATGCCGGATCAGACACCGAACGCCGCTGGGTAATGGATCGTGCCCACCGGCACTTTCCCGCAACCGTCCAGGTCGAGCGCCATCATGGCCTCGTCCGGCACGTCGAAGGACGGCCTGATCCCGTACCGCGAAGCCGGCACGAAACCGAACCTGGGGTAGTACTCCGGATGACCGAGCACCAGTACCAACCGCTCCCCGCTCAGCCGCGCCGCGTCCAGCACCGCACGGACCACCGCCTGCCCGGCGCCCTGCCGCTGGTACGCGGGCGCCACCGCGACCGGCGCCAGGGCGGCGGCCGGGACCCCGCCGACCCGGCACCGGGTGATCAGCGCGTACGCGGCGACCGTGCCGTCCGGCCCCTCGGCGACGTACGACAGGTCCGGCAGCCACGCGGACGGGTCCTGGCGGAGCCGGTCGACCAGCTCGGCCTCCGCCTCCGTCCCGAACGCGGCGGCGTTGACCGCCCGTACGGCCGCGGCGTCCGCGTCCGTCTCCGGCCGGGTACGCCAGCGGGGGTCGGCCGGGCGCAGCACGAAGCCGGTGTAGCCGTACTCCGAGCCGTGCTCGCGGCGCATGGCGATCTCCGCGCGGGTCGCGGCGAGCGCCTCGGCCATGCCGGGTGCGGCCGGATCGGCCGTGTCGGCCCGCTCGCCGAGCGGCCCGTAGTACTCGTCCCAGTCGCTCTCGGGCTGGGGGTACGTCCCGAGCACGTGGTACCCGGCCGCGACGGCCGCCGCGGTGTTCGCGGCGGTGGTACGCAGCGCGTAGTGCTCGTCCCAGAAGGCCCGCGCCTCGGGGCTCGGCTCGTCGGTCGTCCACACGCACTCGGTGACGACCAGCGTCCCGCCGGGGGAGAGCAGCCGGCGCCAGGAACGCAGCGCGCGGTCGAAGCCGATCGAGTACGCCGAGCTCTCCGCCCAGATCAGGTCGAACGACCCGTCACCGTACGGCAGCGCGGCCATGTCGGCCTGGACGGTACGGATGGAGCCCGCGAGCCCCCGGGCGTCGGCGGCCTGCCGCAGCTCGGCCAGGAACGGCTCGTGCAGGTCGACGGCCGTGACGTCCGCACCGCCGCCGGTACCGGCCTCTTCGGCCAGCAGCAGCGCGGACCGGCCGGGGCCGCAGCCCAGGTCGAGCACGCGCGGGTGCGGCGGCAGCGGACCGGCGAGGGAGAGGAGCCGGCGCGTGGTGTCGCCGGAACCGGGGCCCTGCCGCGGCAGACCGTGGTGCAGGGCGAAGAAAGCGTCGTACAGAGCGTTGTCGGACAACGTGGGAAACCCTTTGATGTGAGCGGGCCCCGGCCGACGTGTACGTGACGAGACGTACGGGATCAGGTCAGCCGAGAACCCGGAAGCCGAAGTCGAAGCTGGACCGGGCGCTGCACTGGGCAGCCATCGCCGCGACGGTCATCAACCTCAGCTCCTCTCACAGGTAGGGCTTTCGATCAACCACCCTAACAGCGGTCAGTGACAGAGCTTCGCCTCGTGCGCGGCATGGCCGCTGGGCTCCAGCTGGAACGTGCAGTGCTCGACGTCGAAGTGGTCGCCCAGGCACCCCTGGAGCTCGTGCAGCAGCTTCTCGTGCCCCACCGAGTCGAGCGCCTCCTGGTGCACCACCACATGCGCCGACAGCACCGGCATCCCGGACGTGATGGTCCAGGCGTGCAGATCATGGACGTCCAGCACACCCGGCAGGTCCAGTATGTGTGCCCGTACCTCGGTCATGTCCACGCCCTTGGGGGCCGCCTCCAGCAGCACGTCGAGCGTCTCGCGCAGCAGCTTCAGCGTGCGCGGGACGATCATCAGGCCGATCACCAGGGACGCGATCGGGTCGGCCGCCTGCCAGCCGGTGGCCAGGATGATCCCGGCCGAGATCAGCACCGTCACGGAACCCAGCGCGTCCGCGAGGACCTCCAGGTACGCGCCGCGCACGTTCAGGCTCTCCTTCTGTCCCCGCACGAGGAGGGACAGCGAGACCATATTGGCGACCAGGCCGAACAGGGCGAACGCGATCGCCACCCCGCCCTTCGTCTCGGCCGGCGTGATGAACCGCTGCACCGCCTCGAACAGCAGGTAGCCGCCCACGCCGAGCAGCAGCAGACAGTTCGCCAGTGCGGCGAGGATCTCCGCCCGCGCGAACCCGAACGTACGCCTCTGGTCGGCCGGGCGGCCGGCGAAGTGGATGGCCAGCAGCGCCATGGCGAGACCGACGGCATCGGTCGCCATGTGCGCGGCGTCCGCGATCAGCGCGAGCGAGTCGGCGATCACGCCGCCGACGATCTCGGCCACCATGACCGCGAGGGTGATCGTGAGCGCGATCCGCAGCCGTCCCTTGTACGCGGCGGCCGCGGTTCCCGTGGGCGGCGGCCCGCCGTGCGTGTGCCCGTGATCGTGCCCTGCCCCCATGGACGGCCTCCCGTTGATCGACGACAACGGCCAGTGAACTACGGGTGGGGGGTATCCGCAAGCCGGTACTGAACACCGTTGTCATGTGCCCTGACCTGCGGTGATGTCTCCTGGTCAGGGGTGGGGCGCCGGGTCATGGCGGCCGGTCCACGCGGTCGCCCACCCGCGGTTTGTGGGGGGAGGTGCCCATCGACGATGATGATCGCGTCCTGGCGGACGGCCGCCGGATGCCGGGAAACCTCAATGGACTTCCGCTTCCGTTCATCCGATAGCCTCTGCCGACGTGCCGCCGCCCGTGACCGGGCCGAGCCGCCGTGCATCAGCCCTGTTCAGCTCCAAGGAGTGAGTTCGTCTGTCGACCGCCATCCTCACCGGTCCGTCGGTACCCGGATCGCCGCTCGAGGGCGATCTGCGGTCGCTGGGCTTCGACGTCCGGTACGCCGCCGACGAGCGGGAGACCGCCGCACTGCTCGCCGCCGTCCCGGCCGCCGAGCGCGTCGCGGTCGTCGACCCGCGCTTCGTGGGCCACGTCCACGCACTGCGCCTCGCCCTGACGGACCCCCGCTTCCCGGCCGCCACGGCCCCCGGCGCCCTCACGGCCGGGCCGGAGGCCCGCCCGGCCCTGACCCACGCGCTGACGTCCGTGACGTCGGCCACCGCGGCGACCGGGCCGACCGGCACCGCCCAGGCCACCGCCCCGACCGGCCGCACGGGCGACGGCACCGGCCCGGCGCCGCAGGCGCAGGCCCCCCGGGCCGGTGCCGTCGCCGCGCAGGCCGGACGCCCCGGCCCGGACCGTGGCGTCGTCACCCTCGCCGACCGGCTCGCCGAGACCCTGGAGGCCGACGGGGTCCAGGTGCACCGGCCCGAGCTCGGGCCGCTCGTCGCCGCCGTGCCCGTCGATCCGCAGAGCCGCAAGGAGACCCGGGACGCCGTCGAGGCGGTGGACGACGAGGCCGTACGGCTCCGCTCCGCCGTGAAGGCGCGTGACGGTTTCTTCACCACCTTCTTCATCAGCCCCTACTCGCGCTACATCGCCCGCTGGTGCGCCCGCCGGGGTCTCACCCCCAACCAGGTCACCACCGCCTCCCTCCTCACCGCGCTCGTCGCGGCCGGGTGCGCGGCGACCGGCACCCGCGGCGGGTACGTCGCCGCCGGGCTGCTGCTCCTCTTCTCCTTCGTCCTGGACTGCACCGACGGACAGCTCGCCCGCTACTCGCTGCAGTACTCCACGATGGGCGCCTGGCTCGACGCGACCTTCGACCGCGCCAAGGAGTACGCCTACTACGCGGGCCTCGCCCTCGGCGCCGCGCGCGGCGGGGACGACGTATGGGCACTCGCCCTCGGCGCGATGGTCCTGCAGACCTGCCGCCACGTCGTGGACTTCTCCTTCAACGAGGCCAACCACGACGCGACGGCGAACACCAGCCCCACCGCCGCCCTCTCCGACAAGCTCGACGCGAGGGGCTGGACGGTCTGGGTGCGCCGGATGATAGTCCTGCCCATCGGCGAACGCTGGGCCATGATCGCCGTCCTCACGGCGGTCGCCACCCCCCGCGTCGTCTTCTGGGCCCTGCTCGTCGGCTGCGCCTTCGCCGCCTGCTACACCACCGCCGGCCGCCTCCTGCGGTCCCTGACCCGCAAGGCCCGCCGTACCGACCGGGCCGCCCAGGCCCTGGCCGACCTCGCCGACTCCGGGCCGCTCGCCCAGGCCGTGGCCGCGCTGTTCACGAGCGCGCCCCGGACCCTCCCGGCCGTCACCGCCCTCGTCGGCGCGGCCGCCGTCGTCGCCACCGCCGCCCTCGCCCCGCTCGACAGCCCCTGGCCGGCGCTCGCCGCCCTGGTCTACGTCGTGACGTCCGGCATCGCCGTCGCCCGCCCCCTCAAGGGCGCCCTCGACTGGCTCGTCCCGCCCGTCTTCCGGGCCGCCGAGTACGTCACCGTGCTGATCCTCGCCGCCCGCGCCGAGGCCCCGGGGGCGCTTCCCGCCGCATTCGGCCTGGTAGCGGCCGTCGCCTACCATCACTACGACACGGTGTACCGCATCCGCGGTGGCACCGGCGCGCCGCCCGCGTGGCTGGTGCGGACGATCGGCGGGCACGAGGTCCGCACGCTCGTCGTGGTGGTCCTCGCCGCGACCCTGACGGCGGGCAGCCACCTCACCCTCGCGCTCACCGCCCTCGCGGTGGCCGTCGCGCTGGTCGTGCTCGTGGAGTCCATCCGCTTCTGGGTGTCCTCCGGAGCACCCGCAGTACATGACGAAGGAGAACCCGCATGATCGGCCTCGTACTCGCAGCCGGTGCCGGACGGCGTCTGCGTCCCTACACCGACACGCTCCCGAAGGCCCTCGTGCCGGTCGACGGCGACAAGACGGTCCTCGACCTCACCCTCGCCAACTTCGCCGCCGTCGGTCTCACCGAGGCCGCCATCGTCGTCGGCTACCGCAAGGAAGCGGTCTACGCGCGCAAGGCCGAGCTGGAGGCCACGTACGGCGTCAAGCTCACCCTCATCGACAACGACAAGGCGGAGGAGTGGAACAACGCCTACTCCCTGTGGTGCGCCCGTGACGTCCTGAAGCAGGGCGTCATCCTCGCCAACGGCGACACCGTGCACCCCGTCTCCGTCGAGAAGACCCTCCTCGCCGCCCGCGGCGACGGGCAGCAGATCATCCTCGCCCTCGACACGGTGAAGAACCTCGCCGACGAGGAGATGAAGGTCATCACCGCCGACGGCCAGAGTGTCCGGCGCATCACCAAGCTGATGGACCCCGCCACCGCCACCGGCGAGTACATCGGTGTCACCCTCATCGAGCCCGAGGCCGCCGAGGCCCTCGCCGACGCGCTGAAGACCACCTTCGAGCGCGACCCGGACCTCTACTACGAGGACGGCTACCAGGAGCTGGTGAACCGGGGCTTCCAGATCGACGTGGCGCCCATCGGCGACGTCAAGTGGGTCGAGATCGACAACCACGACGACCTCGCGAAGGGCCGTGAGATCGCGTGCCTGTACTGACCCGCCTCATCCCCTCGCCCGTCGTCGTCGACATCAGCTGCGGGGCGATGGACGACCTGGCCGGCCTCCTGGTCGACCAGCGGATCTCCGCCTCCGGCAAGCTCGCCATGGCGATCAGCAACGGCTCCGGCCAGGCCCTGCGCGAGAAGCTCGCGCCGGTACTACCGGACGCCGACTGGTACCCGGTGGACGACGGCACCATCGACTCCGCCGTCCGGCTCGCCGACGCCATAAAGGGCAAGCGGTACGACGCCGTGGTCGGCCTGGGCGGCGGCAAGATCATCGACGTGACGAAGTACGCCGCGGCGCGGGTCGGCCTGCCGATGGTCGCCGTCGCGACGAACCTCTCGCACGACGGCATCTGCTCGCCGGTCTCCATCCTCGACAACGACAACGGTCGCGGCTCGTACGGAGTCCCCTCGCCGATCGCCATGGTCATCGACCTGGACGTGATCCGCGAGGCACCGTCGCGGTTCGTCCGCTCCGGCATCGGTGACGCGATCTCCAACATCTCGGCGATCGCGGACTGGGAGCTGTCCCACCGGCACACCGGCGAGCAGATCGACGGCCTGGCCGCCGCCATGGCCCGTACGGCGGGCGAGGCCGTGCTGCGCCACCCCGGCGGAGTCGCCGACGACGAGTTCCTCATCGTGCTCGCGGAGGCCCTCGTCCTGTCCGGTATCGCCATGTCGATCAGCGGCGACTCCCGCCCCTCCTCGGGCGCCTGCCACGAGATCTCCCACGCCTTCGACCTGCTCCACCCGGGGCGCAACGCCCTCCACGGCGAGCAGGTCGGACTCGGCGCCGCCTTCGCGATGCACCTGCGCGGCGCCCACGAGGAGTCGGGGCTCTTCGCCGAGGTGCTGCGCCGGCACGGGCTTCCCGTACTGCCCGAGGAGATCGGGTTCTCCCCGGACGAGTTCGTCGCGGCCGTGGAGTACGCACCGCAGACCCGCCCCGGGCGCTTCACCATCCTCGAGCACCTCGACCTGTCCACCGACCAGATCAGGGACGCGTACGCCGACTATGCCAAGACCATCCGTAGCTGAACTCCGCCCGGTCGTCCATCCGGCCGGAGTGAAGGACCGTCGAAGCGGTGAGCACTGGGGCGGCCGCCTGTACATGCGCGAGATCTCCCTGCGCATCACCCGCCTCCTGGTCACCACCAAGGTCACCCCGAACCAGCTGACGTACGTGATGACCCTCGCGGGCGTCCTGGCGGCCCCGGCCCTGCTGATCCCGGGCATCCCCGGGGCGCTGCTCGGCGCGCTCATGGTCCAGCTCTACCTGCTGCTCGACTGTGTCGACGGCGAGGTGGCCCGCTGGAAGAAGCAGTTCTCGCTCGGCGGGGTGTACCTGGACCGGGTCGGTGCCTACCTGTGCGACGCGGCGGTGCTGACCGGTTTCGGCCTGCGCGCCGCCGACCTGTGGGGCAGCGGGCGGATCGACTGGCTGTGGGCCTTCCTCGGCACCCTCGCCGCCCTCGGCGCCATCCTGATCAAGGCCGAGACCGACCTGGTCGGCGTCGCGCGCCACCAGGGCGGCCTGCCGCCGGTCAAGGAGTCGGCCTCCGAGCCGCGCTCGTCCGGCATGGCGCTGGCCCGCAAGGCCGCCGCGGCGCTGAAGTTCCACCGGCTCGTCCTGGGCATCGAGGCGTCGCTGCTCATCGTGGTCCTGGCGATCCTGGACACGGTCCGTGGTGACCTGTTCTTCTCCCGCCTCGGCGTCGCGGTCCTGGCCGGCATCGCGCTGCTCCAGACCGTGCTGCACCTCATCTCGATCCTCGTGTCGAGCAGGCTCAAGTGAGGCCGCCGATGAAACTGGGCGCCGTCATCATCACCATGGGCACCCGCCCCGACGACCTCCGCGCGCTGATCGACTCCGTCCACAAGCAGGACGGCGACCCGGTCCAGGTCGTCGTCGTCGGCAACGGCGCCCCCGTCACCGGCGTCCCCGACGGCGTACGCACCATCGACCTCCCGGAGAACCTGGGCATCCCCGGCGGCCGCAACGTCGGCATCGAGGCGTTCGGCCCCGGCGGCACCGACGTGGACGCCCTGCTCTTCCTGGACGACGACGGGCTGCTGCCGAACACCGACACCGCCGAGCTGATCCGCCAGGCGTTCACCGCCGACCCGGAGCTGGGCATCATCAGCTTCCGGATCGCCGACCCGGACACCGGCGTCACCCAGCGCCGGCACGTGCCCCGGCTGCGCGCCGCCGACCCGATGCGCTCCTCGCGGGTGACGACCTTCCTCGGCGGCGCCAACGCCGTCCGTACGAAGGTGCTGGCCGAGGTCGGCGGGCTGCCGGACGAGTTCTTCTACGCGCACGAGGAGACCGACCTCGCCTGGCGGGCGCTCGACGCCGGCTGGATGATCGACTACCGCGCGGACATGGTGCTCTTCCACCCGACGACCGCGCCGTCCCGGCACGCCGTCTACCACCGCATGATCGCCCGCAACCGCGTCTGGCTGGCCCGCCGCAACCTCCCCGCGCCCCTGGTGCCGCTCTACCTCGGCGTCTGGCTGCTGCTCACGCTGGCCCGCCGCCCTTCGGTGCCGGCGCTGAAGGCCTGGTTCGGCGGGTTCAAGGAGGGCTGGACGACTCCGTGCGGGCCGCGCCGGCCCATGAAGTGGCGTACGGTGTGGCGCCTGACGAGACTGGGCCGCCCGCCCGTCATCTGACACGCTCGGAATCTGACAAGCTCGGACCGACAAGCACGGGGCATCCGGGGCCCGGCCGCCACCTGACCCGCCCGCCCCCCAACTGCCGCGCATCTTGAACACGAAAGTTTCCCTTGTGAGTGAGACAACCCATGACGGAGCGATCGCCGTGACCGCCCCGCCATCACCGGACGCGGGCCTGTCCCCGGCGGAGCTGGCCGCCAAGTACGGCCTGTCGGTCAGCGGTGCCCGGCCCGGTCTGGCCGAGTACGTCCGGCAGCTGTGGGGGCGCCGTCACTTCATCCTGGCCTTCTCCCAGGCGAAGCTCACGGCGCAGTACAGCCAGGCCAAGCTCGGCCAGCTCTGGCAGGTGGCGACACCGCTGCTCAACGCGGCGGTCTACTTCCTCATCTTCGGCCTGATCCTGAACGCCGGCCGCGGCATGGACAAGGACGTCTACATCCCGTTCCTGGTGACGGGCGTCTTCGTCTTCATGTTCACGCAGACGTCCGTCATGTCCGGCGTACGGGCGATCTCGGGGAACCTGGGCCTGGTGCGGGCGCTGCACTTCCCGCGCGCCTCCCTGCCCGTCTCCTTCGCGCTCCAGCAGCTCCAGCAGCTGATGTTCTCGATGATCGTGCTGTTCGTGATCGCGGCGGCGTTCGGCAGCTACCCCTCGCTGAGCTGGCTGCTGATCCTCCCGGCGCTGGCGCTGCAGTTCCTCTTCAACGTCGGCCTGTCGCTGATCATGGCCCGGCTCGGCAGCAAGACCCCCGACCTCGCGCAGCTGATGCCCTTCGTCATGCGCACCTGGATGTACGGCTCGGGCGTCATGTTCTCGATCCCGATCATGCTCAAGGACAAGCCGGCCTGGATCGCGGACGTCCTGATGTACAACCCGGCGGCGGTCTACATGGACCTCATCCGGTTCGCGCTGATCGACGGGTACGGTTCGGAGAACCTGCCCTCGCACGTCTGGCTCGCCGCCCTGCTGTGGGCGGTCCTGGTCGGGGCCGCCGGGTTCGTGTACTTCTGGAAGGCAGAGGAGCGGTACGGCCGTGGCTGAGCAGACCGACGACGTGACCGCGACCGCCGCCGCCGACGGCGCGCGGATCCCCACCGTCATCGCCGACGACGTGCACATCGTGTACCGGGTCAACGGCGGCGGCGGAGGCAAGGGCAGCGCCACCGCCGCGCTCAGCCGGATCATCCGCCGGGACAAGGGCGAGTCCCGGGGCGTACGCAAGGTGCACGCCGTGCGCGGGGTGTCCTTCACCGCGTACCGGGGCGAGGCCATCGGCCTCATCGGCACCAACGGCTCCGGCAAGTCGACCCTGCTGCGGGCCATCGCGGGCCTGCTGCCCACGGAGAAGGGCAAGGTCTACACCGACGGCCAGCCCTCGCTGCTGGGCGTGAACGCGGCGCTGATGGGCGACCTGACCGGTGAGCGCAATGTGATCCTCGGCGGACTGGCCATGGGCATGTCGCGCGAGGAGATCCGGGAGCGGTACCAGGACATCGTCGACTTCTCCGGCATCAACGAGAAGGGCGACTTCATCACCCTCCCCATGCGGACGTACTCCTCCGGTATGGGCGCCCGGCTCCGGTTCGCCATCGCCGCCGCGAAGAACCACGACGTCCTGATGATCGACGAGGCGCTCGCCACCGGTGACCGCAAGTTCCAGATCCGCTCCGAGCAGCGCATCCGCGAGCTGCGCAAGGAGGCCGGCACGGTCTTCCTGGTCAGCCACAGCAACAAGTCGATCAGGGACACCTGCGACCGCGTCCTGTGGCTGGAGAAGGGCGAGCTGCTGATGGACGGCCCCACGGACGAGGTCCTGAGGGCGTACGAGAAGGAGACCGGCAGGTAGTCCGGCCGGGGTCGTACGAGGCCGGTTGCACGAGGCCGGGAAGGCCCCTGCCGGAGCGCACGGCAGGGGCCCTTCCGGTGGGCGGGCACGCGCCGGTCGTACCAACCGCCCAGGGATGCCATGTTTCGGTCAAGTCCCGTACGTCGCGGGGTGGTTGACGTCAAGATCGTGACCGTTCCCGTGCGTGTGACACCCCGACACGGCCCGGGACGTTGTACAACGTAAGCTGTACCGGTGCTGATTCGCGGCAAGTGGGGCGATATTCCCCGGGCCCTCCACCGGGCCGGGGTGGTGCCTCAGTCGGCAGGACCGGCGGCGTGTCCGAAATAGGATGTTTTGTGTCGGCAGTGTAGAACGGGAGACGTGACGGCAATGACGGTGAATCCCCAGCCCCGCCTCCGTAAGGGTCCCGCCGTCCCCGCGCCGGGCAGTCCACAGTGACAGGTACCCGGCAGGTGCGCCCCGACGCCTCCCCGCGCACCACACTCGACAAGGCCGCGCACGAGAACTTCCCCGTGGCCCCCTTCTTCCTGCCCCGCGCCTGGCGCGCCGACCTCATGGCCGTCTACGGCTACGCCCGACTCGTCGACGACATCGGCGACGGCGACCTCGCCCCCGGCGGTGCCGACGCCCGCCATCTGGGCGCCGAGGGCGAGACGGACCGGCTCGCCCTGCTCGACGCCTTCGAGGCGGACCTGCGGCGCGTCTTCGACGGCGCCCCGTCCCACCCGCTGCTGCGCGCCCTGCAGCCCACCGTACGGCGCCACGCGCTCACTCCCGAGCCGTTCATCGGCCTGATCGAGGCCAACCGCCAGGACCAGGTGGTGCGGCGCTACCAGACGTACGACGAGCTCGTCGCCTACTGCGAGCTGTCCGCCAACCCCGTCGGGCGCCTCGTCCTGGACATCACCGGCACCACCAGCCCCGAACGCCTGCGCCGCTCCGACTCCATCTGCACCGCCCTGCAGATCGTCGAGCACCTCCAGGACGTCGCCGAGGACCTCGCCCACGACCGGATCTACCTCCCGGCCGAGGACATGAAACGTTTCCACGTCACCGAGGCCGACCTGGCCCGCCCCACCGGCGGCGCCTCGGTACGCGCCCTCATCGCGTACGAGGCCGAACGCGCCCGCCGGCTCCTGGACGACGGCACCCCCCTCGTGGGCAGCGTCCACGGCAGGCTCCGGCTCCTCCTCGCGGGCTTCGTCGCCGGAGGGCACGCCGCCCTCGACGCGATCACGGCCGCCGGACACGACGTACTCCCCGGACCGCCCAAGGCCACCGGACCGAACCTGATGCGCGAAGTGGGAACCGTGTTGCGCAGAGCGCGTAGAGAGGGGTGAGCGGGACCGTGGAGGGACAGACGGAGATGTCCGCGCCGGTGGCGGCCGCCTACAGCTACTGCGAAGCCGTCACCGGACGGCAGGCCCGCAACTTCGCCTACGGCATCCGGCTCCTGCCGACCGAGAAGCGGCAGGCCATGTCGGCGCTGTACGCGTTCTCCCGGCGGGTCGACGACATCGGCGACGGCACGCTCGCCCCCGAGGCCAAGCAGGACCGGCTGGACACCACCCGCGAACTGCTCGACCGGATCCGCGAGGGCGCCGTCGGCCAGGACGACACCGACCCGGTGGCCGTCGCGCTCGCCGATGCCGCACGTCGCTTCCCGCTGCCGCTCGGCGGCCTCGACGAGCTGATCGACGGCGTCCTGATGGACGTGCGCGGCGAGACGTACGAGACCTGGGACGACCTCAAGGTCTACTGCCGGTGCGTCGCCGGCGCCATCGGCAGGCTCTCCCTCTCCATCTTCGGCACCACACCCGGCGCACGCGGCGCGGCACGCGCCCCCGAGTACGCCGATACACTCGGCCTCGCCCTCCAACTCACCAACATCCTCCGCGACGTTCGCGAGGACGCCGGCACCGGACGCACCTACCTGCCCGCCGACGACCTCGCCAAGTTCGGCTGCTCCGACGGCTTCCGCACCGCCACCCCGCCCCCCGGCTCCGACTTCACCGGCCTCGTCCACTACGAAGTCCGGCGCGCCCGCGCCCTGTTCGCCGAGGGCTACCGGCTGCTGCCCATGCTCGACCGGCGCAGCGGCGCCTGCGTCGCCGCCATGGCCGGCATCTACCGCCGCCTCCTCGACCGCATCGAGCGCGACCCCGAGGCCGTCCTGCGCGGCCGCGTCAGCCTGCCCGGACACGAGAAGGCGTACGTCGCCGTGCGCGGCCTGTCCGGCCTGGACGCCCGTACCGTCTCCCGGCAGACCGTCAGGAGGCGCGCCTAGATGGCCACCATGCCTGCGACCCGGCCCGCGAACCGGCACAATCAGCGCGCAACCCTCCGCCACAGCCTCGCGTCCCTGACTGCGACGACCCGACGGGAGACCGGATGAGCGACGACGTCCTGACACCGGGCCACGCAGCCCCGGGCCACGCCGTGGTCGTCGGCGGCGGCCTCGCCGGCATCACCGCCGCCCTGCGCCTGGCCGACTCCGGACTGCGCGTCACGCTCCTCGAAGGCCGGCCCCGCCTCGGCGGCCTCGCCTTCTCCTTCAAGCGCGGCGACCTCACCGTCGACAACGGCCAGCACGTCTACCTCCGCTGCTGCACCGCCTACCGCTGGTTCCTCGACCGCGTCGACGGCGCCCACCTCGCGCCCCTCCAGCCCCGCCTCGACGTGCCCGTCCTCGACGTCGCCCACCCGCGCGGCCCCCGCCTCGGCCGGCTGCGCCGCACCGCCCTGCCCGTACCGCTGCACCTCGCCGCGAGCCTCGCCACCTACCCGCACCTCTCGCTCGCCGAGCGCGCGAGCGTGGGCCGCGCCGCCCTCGCCCTGAAGAGACTCGACCCGGCCGACCCCGCCCTCGACGGCATCGACTTCGCCACCTGGCTCGCCCGCCAGGGCCAGTCCGCGCGCGCCACCGAAGCCCTGTGGGACCTGATCGGCGTCGCCACCCTCAACGCCACCGCCCCGCACTCCTCCCTGGGCCTGGCCGCGATGGTCTTCAAGACCGCCCTCCTGACCGACCCCGGCGCCGCCGACATCGGCTGGGCGCACGTCCCGCTCGGCGACCTGCACGACACCCTCGCCCGCAAGGCCCTCGACGCCGCCGGCGTACGCACCGAACTCCGCGCCAAGGCCAGCGCGATTCTGCCGAGCGCGCACGGCCGCTGGGCCGTGGACGTGCCCGGCGAGCGGCTGGAGGCCGACACCGTCGTCCTCGCCGTACCGCAGCGCGAGGCCCACGACCTGCTGCCGCACGGCGCCCTGGACGACCCCGGCGCGCTCCTGGACATCGGCACCGCCCCGATCCTCAACGTCCACGTCCTGTACGACCGCAAGGTGCTGCGCCGTCCGTTCTTCGCCGCCCTCGGCTCCCCGGTCCAGTGGGTCTTCGACCGCACCGACGCCTCCGGATACACCGACGGCCAGTACCTGGCCCTCTCCCAGTCGGCCGCCGGGGACGAGATCGACGAGCCCGTCTCCGTACTCCGCGAGCGTTACCTGCCCGAGCTGGAGCGGCTGCTGCCCGCGGCACGCGGCGCGAAGGTCCGGGACTTCTTCGTCACCCGGGAGCGGACAGCGACGTTCGCCCCCGCCCCCGGCGTCGGCCGGCTGCGGCCCGGCGCCCGCACCAACGCGCCCGGCCTGCACCTGGCCGGCGCGTGGACCGCCACCGGCTGGCCCGCGACCATGGAGGGCGCCGTACGCAGCGGCTTCACCGCCGCGGGCGCCGCCCTCTCGGCCCTCGGCCGCCCCCATGTACATCCGCTCGAGGAGGCGGCATGAGCCTGAGTACTGGAACCAGAGGAGAGACCGTGCCGACTGTGCCCCCGGTGAACCCGGCCGTCGACACCGCGGACGTCACCGCACTGCTGGAGCGGGGCCGGACCATGTCCACCCCCGTCCTGCGCACGGCGGTGAAGCGGCTGGCGCCGCCCATGGACACCGTCGCCGCCTACCACTTCGGCTGGATCGACGCCCACGGCCGGCCCGCCGACGGCGACAGCGGCAAAGCCGTACGCCCCGCCCTCGCGCTGCTGTCCGCCGAGGCGGCCGGTGTGGCGCCCGAGGTCGGCATCCCCGGCGCGGTCGCGGTGGAGCTGGTGCACAACTTCTCGCTGCTGCACGACGACCTGATGGACGGCGACGAGCAGCGCCGCCACCGCGACACCGTGTGGAAGGTGCACGGCCCGGCCCAGGCCATCCTCGTCGGCGACGCCCTGTTCGCGCTCGCCAACGAGCTGCTGCTGGAGCTCGGCACCGTCGAGGCCGGCCGCGCCACCCGCCGGCTGACCACCGCCACCCGCAAGCTCATCGACGGCCAGGCCCAGGACATCTCCTACGAGCACCGCGAGCGGGTCACCGTCGAGGAGTGCCTGGAGATGGAGGGCAACAAGACCGGCGCCCTGCTCGCCTGCGCCTGCTCCATCGGCGCCGTCCTCGGCGGCGCCGACGACCGCACCGCCGACACCCTGGAGGCGTACGGCTACCACCTCGGCCTCGCCTTCCAGGCCGTCGACGACCTGCTCGGCATCTGGGGCGACCCGGAGGCCACGGGCAAGCAGACCTGGAGCGACCTGCGCCAGCGCAAGAAGTCCCTGCCGGTCGTCGCCGCGCTCGCCGCGGGCGGACCGGCCTCCGAGCGGCTCGGGGAGCTGCTCGCGGCCGACGCCAAGAGCAGCGACCTCGACAGCTTCTCCGAGGAGGAGTTCGCCATGCGCGCGGCCCTCATCGAGGAGGCGGGCGGCCGCGCGTGGACCTCCGAGGAGGCCCGCCGGCAGCACGCCGTCGCGATCGAGGCGCTGCACCGCGTCGACATGCCGGAACGGGTCCGCGCCCAGCTCACCGCGCTCGCGGACTTCGTCGTCGTACGAAAGCGATGACCGCCATCGGGACCAGCACCCGCACCATATGAATCGCTAGTCGCCGGCCGGTGCACTCCGCTGTACCGGCCGACGGCCCACCCGCAGCCGCAGAACGCCAACTGCACGAAGGGGAAGCCATGACAGCGACGACCGACGGAAGCACCGGGGCCCTGGAGCCCCGAGCCGCCTCGGCCACCGGAACCACCACCGGAACGACCACCACCACGACGACCCCCGCCGCGAGCGACGTACGGGAAGCCGCCGCGCGGGCAGCTCAACGCTCCATCGAGTACCTCCTCGCCCGGCAGGACGACGAGGGCTGGTGGAAGGGCGACCTGGAGACCAACGTCACCATGGACGCCGAGGACCTCCTGCTGCGGCAGTTCCTCGGGATCCAGGACGAGGCGACCACCCGCGCCGCCGCCCTCCACATCCGCGGCGAGCAGCGCGAGGACGGCACCTGGGCCACCTTCTACGGCGGTCCCGGCGAGCTGTCGACCACCATCGAGGCGTACGTCGCGCTGCGCCTGGCCGGAGACCGGCCCGACGAGCCGCACATGGCCCGCGCCGCCGCCTGGATCCGCGACCGGGGCGGCATCGCCGCCGCCCGCGTCTTCACCCGCATCTGGCTGGCCCTGTTCGGCTGGTGGAAGTGGGAGGACCTGCCCGAGCTGCCGCCCGAGATGGTCTTCCTGCCGAAGTGGTTCCCGCTCAACATCTACGACTTCGGCTGCTGGGCCCGGCAGACCATCGTGCCGCTCACCGTCGTTTCCGCCAAGCGGCCCGTCCGGCCCGCGCCCTTCCCGCTGGACGAGCTGCACACCGACCCCGGGCTCCCGAATCCGCCGAGGAGCCTCGCTCCCGCCGGGACGTGGGAGGGCGCCTTCCAGCGGCTGGACAAGGCGCTGCACGCGTACCACAGGGTCGCTCCGCGCCGGCTGCGCAAGGCCGCGATGAACACCGCCGCCCGCTGGATCATCGAACGGCAGGAGAACGACGGCTGCTGGGGCGGCATCCAGCCACCCGCCGTCTACTCCCTCATCGCGCTGCACCTCCTCGGCTACGACCTGGAGCACCCGGTGATGCGCGCGGGCCTGGAGTCGCTCGACCGGTTCGCCGTCTGGCACGACGACGGCGCCCGCATGATCGAAGCCTGCCAGTCACCCGTCTGGGACACCTGCCTGGCCACCATCGCGCTCGCCGACGCCGGCGTACGCCCCGACCACCCGGCGCTCGTCAAGGCCGCCGACTGGATGCTGGGCGAGGAGATCGTCCGCCCCGGCGACTGGGCCGTCCAGCGGCCCGGACTCACCCCCGGCGGCTGGGCGTTCGAGTTCCACAACGACAACTATCCGGACATCGACGACACCGCCGAGGTCATCCTGGCGCTGCGCCGCGTCAAGCACCCCCACCCGGAGCAGATCGAGGCGGCGATCCGGCGCGGCGCCAACTGGACCGCCGGCATGCAGTCCCGCGACGGCGCCTGGGCAGCCTTCGACGCCGACAACACCAGCCCCTTCCCCAACCGGCTGCCGTTCTGCGACTTCGGCGAGGTCATCGACCCGCCGTCCGCCGACGTCACCGCGCACGTGGTGGAGATGCTGGCCCACGAGGGCAAGGCCCACCATCCCCGTGCCCGCCGCGGAATCACCTGGCTGCTGGCCGAACAGGAGGCGAGCGGCGCCTGGTTCGGGCGCTGGGGCGTCAACTACGTCTACGGCACCGGCTCGGTGGTGCCCGCCCTCACCGCGGCGGGGCTGCCCCCGTCGCACCCGGCCATCCGGCGCGCCGTCGCCTGGCTGGAGTCGGTCCAGAACGACGACGGGGGCTGGGGCGAGGACCTGCGCTCGTACCGGGAGCAGGAGTGGATCGGCCACGGTGCCTCCACCGCCTCGCAGACGGCGTGGGCGCTGATGGCGCTGCTGGCGGGCGGGCAGCGGGAGTCCAAGGCCGTGGAGCGCGGCGTCCGCTGGCTCGCCGGGACCCAGAGGGAGGACGGCTCCTGGGACGAGCCGTACTTCACCGGCACCGGCTTCCCCTGGGACTTCTCCATCAACTACCACCTCTACCGGCAGGTCTTCCCGCTGACCGCGCTCGGCCGGTACGTCAACGGCGAACCGGTGGTCGGCCGGCTCGGCAAGGGGGCCTGATGGCAGCAGAACCGGAGCCTTCCGGTTCCGCTCACGCTCCCGCGGTGCCGTCCGCGGCGCCGCTGCTGATCGCCTGCGCGCTCGGTATCGAGCAGCTCGCGCTGCGCAGCGGCCGCCGCCACGGCGGTACGTCGCCCGGCCCGGTGACCGTGCTGCGTACGGGCATGGGGCCCGCGAACGCCCAGCGGGCCGTCACCCGGGCGCTGGAGGGCGGCGAGCTGCGCGGCGCCGCGGTCGTCGCGTCCGGGTTCTGCGCCGGGCTGGAGCCGGGCATGCACCCGGGCGACCTGGTCGTCGCCGACGAGACCCGGGGCCCCGGCGGCTCCACCCGGTGCACGGGCACGGAGCTGCTGGTGGACGCGCTGGCCCGGGCCGTTCCCGGCCGGACCGTCCACAGCGGCCCGCTGACCGGCTCCGACCACGTCGTACGCGGTCAGGAGCGGGCCCAGCTGCGCGGCACCGGGGCGATCGCGGTCGACATGGAGTCCGCCGCCACCCTCCGCTCCGCGCTGAGCACGGGCGTCCGGTCCCGCCCGGTTGCGGCCGTACGAGTGGTCGTGGACGCTCCGGAGCACGAGCTCGTCCGGATTGGCACGGTACGCGGGGGAATATCAGCTTTCCGTGTTCTTCGTTCTGTAATGCCCGCTTTCTTTGAATGGCACCGTTCTTTGCTGCTCCCCAGGAGGTGAGCCAGATGGCCATGCCGCTTCGCCAGACCATCCGGGTAGGGACGTATCTCTTCGAACAGAAGCTGCGCAAGCGTGAGAAGTTCCCGCTCATCGTCGAACTGGAGCCGCTCTACGCGTGCAACCTCAAATGCGAGGGCTGCGGGAAGATCCAGCACCCTGCCGGGGTCCTGAAGCAGCGCATGCCGGTCGCCCAGGCGGTCGGAGCGGTCCTGGAGTCCGGCGCGCCGATGGTGTCCATCGCGGGTGGCGAGCCACTGATGCACCCGCAGATCCACGAGATCGTGCGCCAGTTGGTGGCCAAGAGGAAGTACGTCTTCCTCTGCACCAACGCCCTGCTGCTGCGCAAGAAGATCGAGGACTTCACACCGTCGCCGTACTTCGCCTTCGCCGTGCACATCGACGGCCTGCGCGAACGGCATGACGAGTCGGTCGCCAAGGAGGGTGTGTTCGACGAGGCGGTGGAGGCCATCAAGGAAGCCAAGCGGCGGGGCTTCCGGGTCACCACCAACTCCACCTTCTTCAATACCGACACCGCGCAGACCGTCATCGAGGTGCTCAATTTCCTCAACGACGACCTGAAGGTCGACGAGATGATGATCTCGCCCGCGTACGCCTACGAGAAGGCGCCCGACCAGGAGCACTTCCTGGGTGTCGAGCAGACCCGCGAGCTGTTCCGGAAGGCCTTCTCGGGCGGCAACCGGCGCCGCTGGCGGCTGAACCACTCCCCGCTCTTCCTCGACTTCCTGGAGGGCAAGGCCGACTTCCCCTGCACCGCCTGGGCGATCCCCAACTACTCGCTCTTCGGCTGGCAGCGGCCCTGTTACCTGATGGCCGACGGGTACGTCCCGACGTACCGGCAGCTCATCGAGGAGACCGACTGGGACAAATACGGCCGGGGCAAGGACCCGCGCTGCGCCAACTGCATGGCGCACTGCGGCTACGAGCCGACCGCCGTCCTCGCCACCATGGGCTCGCTCAAGGAGTCCCTGCGCGCCGCCCGCGAGACGGTCTCCGGAAGCCGGAGGTGAGGTGATGCCGGAGCCTGTGGGCCTCGGGCTGCCCGAGCTGCCGCCCAGGCCGATCGCGGTGCGCCGCCCCTCGCGGCGCATCCAGGTCGGCTCGGTGGCCGTCGGCGGTGACGCGCCCGTGTCGGTGCAGTCCATGACGACGACCCGGACCTCCGACATCGGCGCCACGCTCCAGCAGATCGCCGAGCTGACCGCGTCCGGCTGCCAGATCGTACGGGTGGCCTGCCCCACCCAGGACGACGCGGACGCGCTGGCGGTCATCGCGAAGAAGTCGCAGATCCCGGTGATCGCCGACATCCACTTCCAGCCGAAGTACGTGTTCGCCGCGATCGACGCGGGCTGCGCGGCGGTCCGGGTCAACCCGGGCAACATCAAGCAGTTCGACGACAAGGTCAAGGAGATCGCCAAGGCCGCAGGGGACGCGGGCACCCCGATCCGGATCGGCGTCAACGCGGGCTCCCTCGACAAGCGGCTGCTGGAGAAGTACGGCAAGGCCACCCCGGAGGCGCTGGTGGAGTCCGCGCTGTGGGAGGCCTCCCTCTTCGAGGAGTACGGCTTCCGGGACATCAAGATCTCGGTCAAGCACAACGACCCGGTCGTGATGATCG